>JAQGHP010000078.1 GCA_028288775.1 Phycisphaerales bacterium
CACCCAATGCCCAGCCCGCTGGAATGCCGATGGACCGCCAGCCATCGCCGTCTTATCAGCAGCAACCCGCGCCCGCTCCCGCCAACGGTCCGCAGGGGACCGGCGTAAATCCGTCGAATATGCCGCCCTCCGGCCAGGGAACAACCGTGAATGGACAGGGCGTGCTGGTGACGCCTTCGGTCACGGTGACGCCAACGAATCCGGGCCAGCAGCAGACTCTGCCGCCCTCGCAGCAGCCTGGCAATCAGAATCCATCCGTGAACGTCAATCCGCCGCAGCAGAATCCGCAGCCGTGATCGTGATGTCATGGTGAGTAGGGAAGAGGTTTCGACGGGCCGCCGGGAGGGGCACTCCCGGCGGCCGTTCTGAAAGTAAAAAGTAAAAAGTAGAAAGTAGAAAGTAAAAACGCAAAGATGTAAAACGTAAAGACCTAAGCCCGGCGATTCGCACGACCTTCCCACGTTTTTACTTTTTACTTCCCCTCGCGAAGCCTCGCCCGGATGGCCGTGACAGACCGCGGCGGAAATACATGCCGTCCCGTTTCTGCAATGTCGGTCGCGACACGTTGCACTGCCACATTTCGTGCATCTTCGAACGTGTTATACGCGGCAAGATCTTCGTGGGTAATCACCATATTGGTTGCTTCTGCGATCATTGCGCCATTGGCCAATCGCACCTCCGCCTCCTGGGGGAACGAAGCGTGCGGGTTCACCACCGTCAGCGTGAGCACGTCTCCCTTGAGCGAGGCCGACCCCGACAGCCCGGCGATCTGCCGCCTTTCGTCGCCGACGGCGAACGGGATGGCCGGCGCGTCGAACGTCGTCCGCAGGCTCCTGCCGCCGCGGTGAGACTGGTAGAGGTCGAAGACGTGATAGGTGGGCGTGAGCAGCATGCGGTCGCCCTCCGTCAGCACGAGCGCCTGAAGCACGTTGACCATCTGCGCGATATTCGCCATCACCAGCTTTTCGGCATGGCGGTGGAACGAATCGAGCGTGATGGCCGCGGCCAGCGCATCCCGCAGCGTGCTCTGCTGCCACAAGTGCGCCGGATTGCGCCCGGGCGTCGGGAAGTGCCACGTCCCCCATTCATCGACCACCAGCCCGATCTTCCGCTCCGGATCAAACCCGTCCATCAGCCCGCGCTGCTCGACGATCAGGTCGTCCATCCGCGCGGCCTTTTCCAACAGCTCGTACCACTGGTTGACGTCAAACTCCGTCGCCGACGGCCCGGCGGTGCCGCAGTAGTAATGCGCCGCGTAGCCTTGAATGTGCGGAAACTTCCCGAGCTTCGATAAAAATCGCCGAGTCCAGTCCGCGTTATTCCCGTCCGGCCCACACGCAATGAGGAACGGCTTGGTCCCCGAAAAATCGCGGAGGTAGGTCGCGTAGCGTTTGTATTCCGCCGCATAATCCTCCGGGCAGAAATTTCCGCCGCACCCCCAGTTCTCATTCCCCACGCCCCAGTGCCGCACCCCAAACGGCATCGGCGACCCGTTCCCCGCCCGCCGGCGGGCGAGCGTCGAATCCCCCGCAAAATTGCAATACTCCATCCACTCCCGCATCTCCCGCACGCTCCCGCTGCCCACGTTCCCCGCCAGGTAAGGCTCCGCCCCCAGATACCGGCAAAGCTGCAGGAACTCGTGTGTGCCGAAGTGGTTGGTTTCGATATTCTGCCCCCACCAAAGGTTCACCCGCCGCGGCCGCTCCTTCCGCGGCCCCACGCCGTCCTCCCAATGATAATCATCCGCATAACACCCCCCCGGCCACCGAATCACCGGCGGCCGAATCCTCCCCAGCGCCTCGAGCACGTCCGCCCGAATCCCCCCGACATTGGCGATCGCCGAGTCCTCCCCGACCCAGATGCCGTCGTCGATACAACCTCCCAAATGCTCCGCAAACTGCCCATGCAACTCTGGCCGAATCGCGCCGACGGGCTCTTCCAGCGAAATTGAAATCGTCGCCAATCCCAAGGGTGATTTCCCGACCCCGCCCGTGACCAATCAGTGACCGATGGGCCGATCGTACCCAACACCCTCCCACCCCGCCTACCCCATTTCCAGCCCGCCGCAGCGGTTCCGCGACCGATTACCGCCAACCCGAATTCCGCGGCCCCGAACCAAGTCAACCACTCCGTCTCCATGCCGGGGCAAAGCGGCGCCCAGCCACGCCCGTTGAAACCAACGAACCCGCCGCCGCGCCGCCCCGGATTTGTTCGCCCTCCGCGGTTCCCAGAATAGTAAAAGAGACTTCGCCCTACGCGGTTTGACAAGGTATGGGCGGACAAGGGAGATAGATGTGATCGACAACCAGGTTGCCAGGGAAATTCGTAACGCCATTCAGGAAAGCGGGCCGGGGTGGTGCCGTGGGCAATCCTCGCCGGTATGCGCGGTGGTTGCTGGCGTGCTGTGGCTGGCGCTGCGGAAGCGGTAGGATGATGGGGTGAAGCGACGCTGCACCGGCTTATCGGCGCTCTCCTTCGTGCTGCTGACGGCGGCCGTGTTCATACCCTTGACCGGCATTTATGCCACGAACGACGGCTACTACGTCGGCCGCTTCGATGGCTGGCACCGGAACATCAACGCCGTGGGATGGCTGGTGCGATGGCTATGGGCCGAAGTTCCCGGCACCAGAATCGACGGCTTGGCGATCGTGTGGGTCGCCCTGTCCATCATGCCCGTCCGCTGGTTGGTCGTGAACGAACTGCTGGCACGCAAGAGAGGGCGGCTGGGGAAGTCTTGCCGTTCCTGCGGCTACAACCTCACCGGCAACCTGAGCGGCACGTGCCCGGAGTGCGGGGTGAAGGTACGATGAGACGGGAAATCCAAAGGGGTCGATTCAAAGGGGTCGGTCGATTCAAAGGGGTCGGGAGTCTTTGATGCGTTATCCATTATTCAAAGACTCCCGACCCCTTTGATTTGTCGTTATAGAATCGTGGTTCTCGCTTGCCGGGCCCATCCCTACGGAGATACGTAGCTAACTGCTGCAGTGGACCGGCCCGGCAAAGGAAATTGTAAAGGCGACACCCGGATACGGACTGAGGATTCTCAGTATGAGCGAAGCTGATTTCAATCCTAACGAAATATCTGAATGGTTCTGGCGCGTTATTAACCAGTCGCAGCTCGACCGCAATGAATTGAACAAACGTCTGCAAAATATGTCCGAGGAGCAGATCATTCGTTTTCACGATGAATTTGAAGACGTGGCAGCCCAGCTTACTGATCCCCCATACTCCGACCATATGGGTGAGGATGCCTCCGAAGACACAATCAAGGATGTTGCGGAGTGCATAGTGTCGCAAGGAATGAGCTATTATTCTGATATCTGGAAGCATCCGGAAAAGACGCCCGATTACAGAAAATGCAAAGCAATGACAACATTTAGTGGGGTGGCAGGAAAGGTATTTTCAGAGCGATTTGGGCGATCGATTCACGGGTAGTGCGTATGGGGACTGCTGATGGAATCAACGCTAAGATTAATGGAATCGGCATACGCTGAGTTGCGAACTCCCCATCAGTCTTCGGGGCTGGGATTGAGGGATGTTTTGTTCGTTTTGGCCAACCGTGCGTTCGACCGCCCTTGGAGCATGGAGATTTTCGACAATCCCGAGAGGACCGATCAATACTCGGTGGCGGTCGCGTTGTGGGACTACTTCGCCGATTTTCCGGACCACGAAGTTCTTGCAGAGTCGGGGCATCCGACCGACAGCCCCGGGTACTGGGCCCTGCACAATTCGATGCTCCCGAATAAGCCGACAATTGAGCGTTCGCTCCACGCGTTTCCTCGTGAAGATGTCGATGCCTTTCTGATCGCATTCTCGCGGCACAGCTTTTCATACGTACCGACGGGTGTCCCGCTGTTCAACGTCGACGAAATCGAATTCCGCGCGGGCAACACGACCAGCGGCGTCGCGCTCAGGTGGTGGGGAGAGGGTCCCCCTCAATGGCATCCCGCAATCGCAGAAATACAGACGTTCATCGCGCGATTGAGCAAGCAGGCCAACCTTGGCCTATTCGGCGGGTAGTAACCGTAGGGCGATGAAATCAACCAGTATCCGTCGTGTTCTAGGGGAATGTCGGCGGTGCAAAAGCGTGGCAACCGATCTCTACATCAAGGTGTATCCGAAAAATGCGGACTTTCATGTCGGCGAGAACTTCACTCGCCTGCTTGAGGCGGTCGGCGCGTGGTCCGTGTTTCGAGGTCCATGGTCCCGATTTAGTTGCGGTCGAGGCATGCTGGTCCAAGAGGAGGTCAGCGTCGAAGGACCCTTGATGCATGAGGACGTGATTGGTCTGATGTTCCGGCATGGCAACGGATCAAGACGTTGGTTCCCCTACCAATCCGAGAGCGGATACCCCGTCCACGGGAGGCGTCCGGTCAGCGCGAGAATTACGTGCAGTTGCTCATATCCCTTGTGGCGCGCCTGACGGACGGCTTCAATGAAACCCGGCAGTTCACGGCGGCACTTCTCCAGCAGGATGACAAAACGCACTTGTGACTTCATGCCGGCGTCCACTTTTTGGGCGTCAATGAAGTCGTTCGCACGATCAAACTGACCCATTACCGCCAGCGTGCAGCCAATATCCTCCAACGCCAGCGGGCTTGATGCGGCCTGTTTCGCACTGTCAACGTCACCGTTCAGGCACAGTTGCACATGCACATCCACTTGAGTCTTCATTCGCTCGATAATGGAGTCGTCGTCGCATTCGGGATGCTGACGGCCTGCGGCGTCCAAGGAGGGCAGTTTCAGCGGGCGGTTCGTGTCGACGGTTTTCGGGTCAATGTTTGTGATCGAACCGCAAAGCAAATCCTCCACGGTCATTCCGGAAATGATCGCCCCAAGCCGAGTCGTCAGGTCGTGACGACCCACAAGAGCGGCGACGCCGCCGGCCATTCGGATCAGAAAAATATTTACACGACCTTGGGCTGACGCCGCCTCCAGTTCCACGACGACATCTTCAATCTGGCGATCAACCTCCGCCCGGGCAATTGCACTCGGCATTGCCAAAGTATACGCCCTCATTCCAGAGCGAAAAAAGTGCGGAAGACGACGGCGGGCGAACACGGGAAGGAATGCCGACCCCCCCATCTCCCGCCGTCGGCGGGGAAGTAAAACGGGTCGAGTGCGATAGCATTTGACGCAATTATCGTACTCGACCTGCTCCGTCTCGACCCACTTTTGCGCTCGTTCGGGTTGCTTGGAACGGAGGCCCTTTCCCTGGCGTTTGCAGAGCGAACTCCGTCTCCCATTGCCCATGGCGCGCCGCGGTAGTTTAAGATGGGGGCTATTGGCGAACACGGCGGGGCAATTCGCGGGCAATATGGCTTGCGGAATAATCCGAAAAGTGATCGGAGCTGAGTTCTCGTAAGCTATTTGTCTAAAGATGTTTGTGCGACGAAATGTAAACCGCCGTTCGGAGCCCCGTTGCCCATGATTGCCCATGATTGCTCCAATTTTGACTCCTTTGGAAATGGGCAATGACGCCGGGGATGGCAAGATGGGTGTGAGCGGATGATCCTGCTCCGCGTCAAGCCTCGGTGCGCCATGCCTCCGGCCTCTCCCGTTGGTTTTTCGGTGCGTGAAAAGAACGGGGTGGCCTTCCAATGTCCCATCTGTTTTTGATGGGACGGGCGTGGGACATGATCTGCCGCGGCGAAGACCTGTGGGGGCAATGGTTTAAATGGCGTTCACGGCAATGGATGGGCGGAATTTCCACAAACGCAAAAACGGGACATTTCGGGATATTCGTAATGTTGCCCGTGTGCCGGGGGCGTGCGGGTGGTGGAGGTTTGGCGTTAGGTTTCCGTCCTCTTGCGGCGTTAGCGGGTGGTCAGGTACTTGCGGCCTGCCGCGGCGGCGGGGTGGCGATCGGGGAGTTCGGTGGGGTCGATCGTGAGCCATCCCCGATACCCCGCCGCGTCTAGGTCGGCAAGCAGGGTTCCCCAATCGGTGTCGCCGTTTCCTATGATCGCGGGGCGGGTTCGGCGGTCGGCGCCCTTGATCGCGTCGCGGCCGTGTACGTGCCGCACCAGCGCGCCCAGGCGGGAGAAGGTTTCGTCCAGGTCCCACTCGTCACGCAGGACGGCCACCGGGTCCAGGTCAATTCCGAACCACGGACACCCCGCCTTCGCGACTGCCCGCTCCAACGCGGCGAGCGATGCCAGATCGCTGCGGAATGCGACGATGACGCTGTAACGGTCCGCGAGCCGGCCGATCTCGGCGAGGGCGGCGTCCACCTGTGAGACCGTCGCCGGGTCGGGCGGCGGGGCGGGGGGCGTTGGCGGCTCGACCGGCCGCGGCACATTGGGCAGCAGGATCAGGCCCGCCTGGTCGGGGGTGATTTGGGGTTTGGGCTTCGCAGTGGCCGGCGGTGCGGGGAGCGGCCCGAGATCGACGCAGGCCAGCGGCACGCTGAGGCCCGCCGCGGCTTCGAGGAGTTGATCGAACTTGCTGAGGATGCGGTCCACGTCCGCACCGGGTCCCAGGCCGCGGGGGCCCAGTTCGCCGCGGAGTCCGACGAGCTGTTGATTCTGCGACGACAGGAGGCGGCTGAATTCGCGCCGGCCGCTGCCGGTGAGGTCGGGGATGTTGAACGAGGCGGAGAAGGCGTCGAAGAGCAGCCCCTGGAAACCGAGGCCGTGGGAAAGGCCCGCCGCAAGGCGGGGGTCATCGGTCAAAGCGGAGGCGGCGACGGCGAGCTGGATGGATTCGGGAATCATGTAGTTGGATTGTAC
>JAQGHP010000085.1 GCA_028288775.1 Phycisphaerales bacterium
ATCCGCCCGTCACTTCCGGGCCCGCCCGACTTCCTTCCAATCTGGTGACCGCGACGCCATCAATGAACACCTCAATGCCGGACCCCTCGCGGCGTAGTTCTACATCAAATTTCAGGGGGTGCTTGACCTTCACGTGAGGAATGACTTTCCAATGGTCACGTTCGCCCTCGTCATTCTGCTCGCGAATGTGGTTAAAATACTCATGCACGGATCCCTCGTCATCCACGAACAGGAAACTCGACCCGACGAACCCCCGCCCCTCCGTGTCTTGCACGGCGGCAACTCCGAGGCGCGTTTTCGGGCTCGTGGCTTCCGCCGAGAATTTGACGACATCGACCCGAGCCTTCGGCACCGCGGTGGCCCAATTTCGCGGACCCGCACCCGCAACCGCTTCGAACCGCCGCTTGGCACTGCTTTGCCAACCTCCAGTCAGCACTTGCCATGGCTGCTGGTGTGCTTGCAGCCACCGGAAGTAAGTGCCGCTCAACTGTTCATCGGAGCGGTCGACGCCGAACGCCGCGGCCCAAGCGCTCTCGGGTGTCGCGCCATGGTCCAGGGCGGTCGCCCATTTTTGCCATGCTTCGGGTTCTTCGCTGATGAGGAAGCTGACCAATCCCCATGCTTCGCAGTAATCCAAAAAATCAGATACATACGGGTCCGTCGCCAGCGTCTTGAAACTTCCGCGGTGCCGCAAACTGAACCACCGCAATGCGATACCCGGCGCATCGACCGTCGCAATGTCCGGTATTGAGCCCACTTGAGCGGACCCGCCGTCCCAGCGATGCAGGCTGAAATGCACGGCGAGCCCTTCCGTATAATATTGGCTTGCCGAGCCCCGATTTTTAGTGCGGCTCAGGAAATGAAATTGGTGCGTGCATTCATGAAGAATGGCCACCCGGGTGAGATATGGATCAGTTGGATCAACAAACAGGTAGGCAGTCCTGGTCCCGGGCGAATAAAGGCCTTGCTCTGTATTGGTAAAGGCAAGCACCTTGTCGGCATTAAGCACTTCTTCAAGTCGCCGCCTGTTAGGCAGAATTTTCACTCGCAACCGCCCACCCGGCTCCGCATGAAAGAATTTCGTCAGCTCCCCATAGAGGCCCTCGACCAGCTTGCCGACTTCCTTGCCGTCCGCCCCTTCCACGTACAAATCATAATGCTCGGTCTTGATCTCCTGCGGCGGAGCGGGTTCCTCCGCGGCGCACAATCGGCCACACAGAAGCGCGACCAGGCATGCCGCCGCCAATGCGCACGAGATGAAGGCATCTTTTCGTCGCAAGAATTAAACTCCGTCGCACCCGTCAGCCTAATGTGCATCGTAGAAGAAGCATTCTATTTCAAAAAACTGCTGGCAGCAATTGTCCCCTCTCTCGATTGGGTAGCGGCGAATGTCCCGATTAACTCCCATACGTATTCACTGCCGCGAACATGCCCACCCAAAAGGAGGAGGAGGTCAGGGCGGCTACGATCCAGAACTTCATTTTGGGCGCGACAAACAAGTACAGGAAAAACGCTACAAAGGTCGGCAGGGCAAATCGAAACATATCGGACTCCACCCTCTTATAGAGAAGAAACAACGCCGAAGCATGGGCGACGAAGATCAACGCGATCAACAGAAATTTCAACGCCAGTTTTTCGCGGGGTTCGGGTGTCTTGTAATCCAAAATCGTCATTGGCACAGCACAGATGATAAGGCGGACAGGAGTCGGAACAAGCGGCGATCAGGCGTCCACCCTGGCGGCGGGCACCGACCCGCATTCGGGACATCGGTCGGGCGTCGCGCAGAGGTCGTAGCCGCAGGCGAGGCAGCGGCCGAACTTGTTCCTGTGCTCCAGGGTTTGTCGCCTCAGCCGGGACGCGGCGGCCGCCGCCAGCATTGCGGTGGCGCATAGGAAACAGCCTGCGATTGTCAGACCGGTTGCACGGGAATCATGCCGCATTGCCCAGACGGTCGCCGCAAGCAGCAGCAGGCAAATCCACACCAAGCTCGCACTGATAACCGTTACCAGCCGGCTCGCCTCCATTCGTTCGTAGAGACGGTCGTCGAAGTAATAGAGCGCGTCGATGGCTGTTTTGGTATGCGATCTTAGGAGTGCCAAGTGCCGGCGGATCATGCTATCACCTGGGCGGATTTCGGCACCGTTCCGCACTCCGCGCAGCGGTCGGGCGTCGCTCGGAGATCGTAGCCGCAGGAGGGACATCGATTGAATCGCTTCGCGCGTCGGCGTCGCAGGGCGGCGACGAACCGGCGAATCGGAAGAATGGCGAACGGCGCCGCCACGGACCAATGGGGAATCGACAAGGCTATGCCATCGCTAAGATTCCCGATGCCTTTTGAATGCTCGCGCTGCATCGCAAATCCCATCCTTTGCCAGAGGGAGTTTTCCGGGAATTGGATGGATTCATTCGCGACATCCTTTATCGCCGAACGATCGAGGCGAAATCCGGACGGGTAAACTGCCCTCCAACTCTCACCGAAATCCGAGCCAACCACGGTAACTTGCGTTGTCCCGAGCACGATGCGTCCTCTTGCCGAGCAACCGACCCACCACCTCATTGCCGCCCGTCCCGGGAAAGTTGTGCGCGTCAGGACATCAACGTCGAAGTAGCTCCGCACCCACAGGACACATATCCCCACGCATAGCACCAGCGATAGCGCGGATAGGAGCATAAAGAGCCGACGGCGCATGGCAGGATGATACCGCACGGCGGCGGGGATTTACGTCAAGATCACGTCGGCTTTCCGCCGAGGCACCGCCGATTGAAAAGGGTCGTGTCGCGAAACGTCCCACCCGTGTCCCAAGGGGGTTCCCTCCGACCGCGATCCTACTCTTACTCCTAATCCTACTCTTAATCGTCCGCGCGTTGACTGCCACAGAGCATGGCAAGACATTGCTGTTGCAACACATGAGAGCGGATACTCAATTCACGCGGGGGTCGGCGTAATGGGGGGTGTAGGCGTCCTGGCGGGCCACGAGTTCCACGTGGGTGTCTACGAAGGAGCAGTTGCCGCGGGCGTGTTGGTTGGTGAAGCTGAAGTCGTGGTAGCTGGCCATGTCGTTGGAGTCGCCGGCCCAGACCCAGCGGCCGTCGTCGATGGTGGTGCCGTTTTCCTCGACCATCAGGATCTTGCCGCTGGGGTTATGGACGTGGCTGCGCTTGCGGTCGCCCATCGGCAGGTCCCCCGTGTTATCCGTTCCGAGCATGTAGTTGAGCGTGTAGCTGTAGAAGTACGGGATGCGCCCGGGGTGTTGGTGGATGCTGAGTTCGTCCGACGGGCAGCGCAAAAGCGTTTGGAGGTTGTCGGCCCGCGCGCCCAGGTAGCGGGCGACCTGGCTTTCGTTGATGTCCTGAACGGGCTGCCACCAGACCCAATCCTCGGACGTGTGGCCGATGCCTTGCGAGGCGCAGTGGGGGTAATACTCCTTGTTCTCGTTGGCGTAGGAATTCAGGGCGATGGCGATCTGGCGGAGGTTGGAGGCGCACTGCACGCGGCGAGCTTCCTCGCGGGCTCGCCGAAGGGCGGGCATGAGAATGGCGATCAGCACGGCGATGATGCCGATGACGACGAGCAGCTCGACGAGGGTAAACCCCGTCGGGCGGCGGTTGGCGCGGTTGGATGCGACGCCAGGCATCGCGGGCCTCCGAGACGAATGGGGGACGTGACGACGTATCAGGTTAGCAAGAGGCGGTAAGGATGGATAGGGGTGAAGGCGGGTTTGCCGCGTGGGCGATGTGCCGCGGTGCGGAAAACCGCGAAGCCGCGAAGAGCGCGAAGACGGACGCGAAGAAAATGCGAGGGAAAAGCTCGCCGCAGATGAACCCATATAAACACAGATTGGTTTGTGTCGGGTGGGTGTACTCGCCCGCCGCATCCCGACGGAAATGGTGGACGTGTACACCCAC
This sequence comes from Phycisphaerales bacterium, assembly GCA_028288775.1. GTDB lineage: Bacteria > Planctomycetota > Phycisphaerae > Tepidisphaerales > Tepidisphaeraceae > RYN-428. The sequence goes on from JAQGHP010000085.1 coordinate 3,907, forward strand.
CCTACATGCTACAACGTGACACGGGCGTCCCGCCCGTGCCCGGTGCGAAGGAATTGGGAAGGCGTTGGGCAGCCGAAATGACTGCAAGTCACGAGCGCATCGAGCATGGGCGGGACGCCCATGTCACAAGGGACGCTTCCCATCCGTGTTCATCGGTGTCCATCTGTGGCGATCCCTCCCTGTCTTCCTTCGCGTCTTCCTTCGCGCTCTACGCGGCTCTCCGCACCGTGGCCTTTTCAAGTGGGACGGAAGAAGTCGCTGCGCTCGGGCTTTCTTCGATCCGAGTACGGATCGAACGTCACGGAGTACCATGACCACGGGCGGGCCGCCCGTGCCACTACACGGAGTACCGTGGCCATGGGCTATCCCGCTCATGCCAGGGCACAGGCGGGGCGTTCATGCCAACAGGGCCGGCGGATCTCTTACTGCCAATGCAGATGCTGCACGACCTTGACGATCACGTACGCGAGAATCGGCAAAAGCACCGCCGCGGCGGTGCCGCGCATGCCGCGCCAGCGGCCTTTCCATGCCTTGGGGGCTTGCAGTCTTTCGGCTCGGCCGGTAACCGGCACTTCATCCGGGTGGTCGAGGTCGTGCTTCATCTCCAAGGCGGTCTGGTACCGAGCGGCGGGGTCGCGGCTCATCGCGTGCAGGATGATCTCCTCGACCTGCGGCGAAAGCTCCGGGTTCTTTACGCGCGGGGCGATCGGGTCGCCGGTCAGGCGGGCGTTCATGATGAGGAACGGGTTGGCGCCATCGAATGGCATGGAGCCGGTGAGCATTTCATAGATGATCGCGCCCATTGAGTAGATGTCCGTCCGGCGATCGCCCCGCTTGCCCTTCACCTGCTCGGGGGCCATGTAGTCGGGCGTGCCCATCGTGGGAGTGAATCCGCCGAAGGTCAGACGGCGGGTGGCCTCGTACTTGGCGATGCCGAAGTCCATCACCCGGATGCTCCCGTCGTTGCAGATCATGATGTTCTCGGGCTTGAGGTCCCGATGCACGACTTCGTGTTCGTGCATGTAATGCAGCGCCTCGCAGATGCGGCTGGCGATCCGCAGCGCATCAGGCACCGGGAACGGGCGGATGCTCCGCATCAGGTGCCCGAGCGTCTGGCCCTCCAGGTACTCCATCACGATGTACGGCCGGCTCTGATTCTCCGGGCCCTCCTCGAAGCGGAGGATGTACGGATGCCGCATCGTCTTGCCGATCTGCTCCTCCCGCTTGAAGCGGCCGTAAAAGCCGGGATCGGCCTCGAACTGCATGAACGGCACTTTGAGCGCCACCGTGTGGTTGTCCTTCAGGTCCGTCGCCTTGAAGATCGACGCCATTCCCGAGCGGCTCACCAGATCGGTGATCTGGTAGCGCTCGTCGAGGAGTTGGCCGGGCTCGAGTTCGTTTCCCATGACGGCGGGCTGAACCCTCTGATAAATCGGATGCCCCCGGTAATAACTCAGCCGTTCAACGCTCTCGATGCGGATGATCTGGCAGGTGAGGTTGTCGTCGCCGCCGCGTTTCACGGCGAGATCGACCAGGTATTTGCACGCGTCTTCCGGCTGGCGCTTGGAGACGGCGTCGAGGATTTCGCCCTCAGTGATGAAGCACCAGACGCCGTCGGTGCATTGGACGATGTGGTCGCCGCGGTTGACGACGATCGTGTGCGTGTCGGGGCGAACGACTGGGTCCTGCCCGACCGCGCGAGTGAGGACGGAACGGAGCTGGCTGCTCATCGCATCCTGCACTGTGATCAGCCCGAGCTTCACCTGCACGCCGGCGTAGGAGTGGTCGCTGGTGATCCGGCGGATGTACCCCTGCTGCACCGCGTACACGCGACAGTCGCCGACGTGGCCGATGGTCACCTCGTTGTTGCGAAAGAGGCTGACGGTGAGCGTCGTCAGCATGCGCCCTTCGGTCCGCTGGCGCATCCCGGCATCATAGATGGCCAGGTTCGCGGAGTTAAACATCTGCCAGAGAACCTGGTTGGGCGTGGAGCTGGGTGGGCCCTTGGTGAATGTCCGGCGACACAAGTCGCAGGCCATTTTGCTCGCGACTTCGCCGTGCCCGTGCCCGCCCACGCCGTCGGCGAGAATGGCGACGGCCCCGCGCGTGCGCCAATCTTCAGGCGCGGTCGGCTCCCAGAATTCGATGGAGTCTTCGTTGTTCGAGCGCACCGGCCCGGCCGACGAGAATCCCCCGTAGGTAATTTCCATAGATCCTCTGCGCCCCGTTGGGGCGCGCTCGGTCCCGCCGCACAGCCTATCCCGGCACCCGCGTGATGGCGAGTAACCTTAAAGGCTGTACTCGCCTACCGTTCGCCGGCCCCCCGAATGACAAATGATGGGCGACTACACCCACGCTACATGGCCCTCGTGCCGATCACACAACTTCACGCTCGGCCCCTCTCCCCCGAGTATGAGGGAGAGGGAGTCAGACGGAGCAACGCTGCGACCGGGCCGGCCCGGCCCGGCTCCGAAGTCACCCGACACATTAGACCGATTGGACCATTGCCTGGAGGTCGCGCCGATCGTTCAACGGGCGCGACCTTTTTCATCCCCCGACTTGATCGTCTCATCCTTCTTCAGCGCATCGTCCTTCGCATGATGCGTCATCGCGCCGACCGCCTTCACCTGCACGTCATCAAACATCACCACCCCCGGCGACAGATACGCGTACAAATCCACGCGCAGCGCTTGCACCGGATAGCCCTGATGATTCTGCGGATTGAGATCGTCAATGACGGTGACCCACTTGCCATCCGTGCTGCCGCTGGGAGGGACCTGGCGCTTGTAGACTTCGCGTTCCACCATTTCGCCCTTCACGTTCGGCGCAAGGGTGTACCCTTTCACGAAGACGTGCAGGTTGGGGCCGTCGCTCTTGTACTTGAATTGAATCCGGTAGCGCGTCCCCGGCTCGATCTTGAAAGAATCGGACAGGCAGGCCATGCCGTTGTTCTCGGCGCAGTCCTTGGACAGGCGCATCGCCAGCACGTTGTGACCCGCGGCCGGCTCATCGCGGCCACCCGAGCGTGACTTGTCCGGCCCATTGGGCAGGCGGTAAATACAAACCTTATCCATCTCGGGAAGCTTGCCGCTGATCGGGGCAGCGTATTTCTGATCCATGTAGAGCGCCGTCCACTTTCCCGGCTCCGTGAAGTTCGGACAGGGCACGAGATTGGGGTTCTTCTCCCAAAGTCGCCGGGCTTCGGGATCGTCCGTCACGCCCTCCTCGGCCGGGTGCTCGAACTTGCCGACCCCTTTCAGCGACTCCAACACCCGCTCCACCACGAACCGCATATCGGTGGGCTCGGCGACCGCCTTGCTGATCTCCACGGGCTTGCCCTCCTTCTCCCGCAGATCGAGCACTTTCACCGTGAGCTTCCCGACCGCGCTCCCGTCCGCGTTCAGCTCGCCCCAGATCAGCACCGCGGGCTTTTGGTCTTCCGCCATCGCCTTGAGCGTTTCCGGAGTCGCGGCAACCACGACCGGCTTCTCCCCCGCCACTTCCGCCATCGTCGGCCCGTCGATCGGCTCATACGTGCCGTCCCGCTCCAGCTTCATGCGCAAGGAGAACCCCACCTTCTCCCGCAACTCGGCCGAGGCCGTCCCCGCAAGGGGAAAGACCGCAACCTTTGGCTTCTGTGCAGTTGGCGATGCATCCGCAGCCCACAGTCCGCCGGGAAGCAGCACCGCCCAAGCCGCCGCGAGAAGCAAGATCCTTCGCATGAAATAATCATACCCCGCGCCGGGAGATGTCAGAAGGCTATGATCCTTCGGCAGGTGCGGTGCGTATCATTCCGGGCGACCAGCCGCGGCCTGTGCCGTGGCATGGGCGGCCCGCCCATGTCTTAGAATGGGAGCCGCGATATAGGGCCTCCGCAGCACAAAGACCACAGAGGCCACAAAGGGCACAGAGAGGAAAATCAAAGAAAATACAAACAGACAAGATCGCCCTGTTTTGCCTTCTCTGTGCCCTTTGTGGCCTCTGTGGTCTTTGTGTTAGGTGCCCAGAGACCTCCACGCGCCCTTGAACCTTCTGGGCGTTTTTAAATACCGCCGGCCCCTCTTTCCGATTCCTTACAAAATCCGTACAATGTTTGACGTGAACGCAATGACTTTGAAATCGATTCGCATCCGCGGCGCACGCGAGCACAACCTCAAGAACATCGACGTGGA
>JAQGHP010000126.1 GCA_028288775.1 Phycisphaerales bacterium
AGCCGGCGGCGCTCGTCCTCGTCCTCGATCTTGCGGCTCACGCCCTTGCTGGCCATGCCCGGCATCATCACGAGGATGCGCCCGGGGATGGACAGGTACGTGCTGAGGGTCGGGCCCTTGGTGCCGATGCCTTCCTTGATGACCTGCACGACGATGTCGTCGCCGCGGCGCAGGCAGCGCTGGATGGGCGGGCGGTCGCGGCGTGCCATCTTGCGGCCGACGCTTTCCTGGATGTCCTCGCCGGCCCGGCCGAAGTACGTGGGCATCAGGTCGCTGATGTGCAGGAAGCCGTTGCGGCCGAGGCCGAAGTCGATGAAGGCCGCCTGGATGGACGGCTCGACGTTCGTGACGCGGCCCTTGTAGATGTTATTGACGTGTGAGGTGGAGCTGGTTCGCTCCATGTACAGGTCCTGGAGCTTTCCGTCTGCCACGAGCGCGATTCGGCATTCCTCGCCCTCGGAGACGTTGATCAACATTTCTTTCGCCATGCGTGCTTAGTAGGCAGAAGGCAGAAGGCAGAAGGCAGAGAGAATGAAGCGTGAACCGCCCTGTTCAATCTACGATGACTACCGCGTGTACCGACTGTCTACCCTCTCTAAAAGGGTGTTGGGGTAGGCGGGCACGGGCTGCAAGGACACGCGAGGGAGCGGAAACGCTCGACTGCTCAATGTGTTCTGCCTACTGCCCTCTGCCTGCTGCCTACTTCCCCGGTTAAAATGCTTCCGGGATGATCTTCCGCGTTTCCTCCCGCAGGAAGTGCATCACCTGTCGTTCGCTGTCGAAACTCATCACCCGCCGGGCTACGTGCCGGGCGTGTTCCATCGTGGTCGAGCGGATGATCTTCTTGACCTCCGGCACGTCCGGGGCGTTCATGCTGAAAATGTTCAGCTCCAGCCCCAGGAGCAATAGAGTGTACAGCGGGTCGCCCGCCATTTCACCACAGATGCTCACACTAATCGAATTGCGCCGTCCCGCCCGGATTACGTCCCGGACGAGCTTGAGCACGGATGGGTGTGCCGGGCAGAACAGCCCCGCCACCCTTTCGTTGGTCCGGTCCACCGCCAGAGTGTATTGGATCAGGTCGTTGGTCCCGATCGAAAAGAAATTGACCTCCTTGGCAAATTGATCGGCCATCAGCGCCGCGGACGGCACTTCGACCATCATCCCCGTCGGAATATCCCGGCGGAACGGGATCCCCTCGTCCTCGAGCTCTTCCATCACGTCATTGAGCACCATCTTCGCCTGCCGCAGTTCCATCAGCGTGCAGATCATGGGGAACATGATCCGCACGTCCCCCAGAACGCTGGCCCGCATGATGGCCCGGAGCTGCCGCTTGAACATCGGGATGTCGTGCAGGCACATCCGGATCGAGCGGTCGCCCAAAAACGGGTTGCGCTCGGGGTTCAGGGCCTTCGCTTGGGTGTACTTGTCGGCGCCCAGGTCGAGGGTCCGAATCACCAGCGGCCGGCCTTTCAGCCGTCGCAATGCATCCGCGTAGGATGCGTAATGGTCCTCCTCGCTGGGCTCATGCTCGCTGGCGAGGTAGAGGAATTCGGTCCGGTAGAGGCCGATGCCCTGCGCCCCGTGGAGTTCGGCATCCGTGATATCCTCGGGGAACTCGATGTTGGCCATGAGGCTGACTTCGTGGCCGTCGAGGGTCCGTGCGGGGAGGTTCGAGAGGGTGCGGAGCTGGCGTTCGGCCTCGTTGTGCTTGCGGCCGGCTTCCTTGTGCTCTTCGAGCTGCTCGAGGTCCGGGTTCACAATTACTACGCCGCGGGTGCCGTCGATGATCACCACGTCGCCCCCGCTGACTTCAGAGGTGATGTTCCCGAGCCCGACGACCGCGGGAATTCCCATGGCCCGGGCGACAATGGCGGTGTGGCTGGTGCGCCCGCCCACGTCCGTGGCGAAGCCCCGCACGTGCTTGCGGTCGAGGGCGGCGGTCTGCGAGGGGAGCAGGTCGTGGGCGATGACGACCACGTCCTGGGTCAGGTGCCCGAGGTCCTCGTGCTTCTGCCCGATCAGCAGCCGGAGCACGCGCTTTTCGATGTCGTGAATGTCCTTCACGCGCTCGGAGAGATACTTGTCCTTAATGGCGGAAACGGTGCTCGAATACTTGCGCATCACCACGCTGACGGCGTACTCGGCAGTCGTATGACGGTCCTTGATCTCGACGAAGAACTGGCCGACAAGCGCCTTGTCGTGGAGCAGTGCGAGATGGAAATCGAAGATGCTCCCGATATCGCGCCCATGCTCGGCGGTGACGGCGTCGCGCAGACGCGCCAGCTCGGTGGCCGCCGCGGTAATGGCGTCTTCCAGGCGCTTCACTTCAGCGGGCACCTGCTCGGGGGGAATAAGTCGTTTGGGGATCAACAGATCCTCAGCGTCCAGCACGAGAGCCGTGCCGATAACCACGCCAGGAGATACGCTGATGCCCTTTTTGATTTCCATGATAACAGTTGCTGGTTGCCAGTTGCTGGTTGCTAGTGGGCCTTAACCAGCAACTAGCAACCGGCAACCAGCAACTTTATTCTTCTTCCCCAAACTTATCCTCGATCAATTCCACGAGCTTTTGCACGGCCTGCTCGGCGTCTTCGCCGATTGCTTCGATCCGCATGGGCGTGCCTTCGGTGGCCGCGAGGATGATCATCTGCATCACGCTCTTGCCATCCGCCTCCGCGGGTTCTTCGCCGCCCTTATAGACGGTGATCTGCGACTGAAACTGGTTGGCCACGTCAACGAATTGCATGGCCGGCCGTGCGTGCATGCCCAGCGTGTTGCAGATCTTGGTTTCCCGGGAAGCAGTTGGCATTGCGTGCTAGTAGGCAGTAGGCAGAGGGCAGTAGGCAGACAGGACTCGCACGGGGGTTCCTCTCTCTGCCTTCTGCATACTGCCTACTGCCTACTTCCCTTCTCACTTCCCTTGATCTGCTTCATCCAGCAACTCGACGATCGCCTCGTGGGTCGTGCTGCCGCGGAGGAACTTGCGGAACATGTCCTTCTGAAGGTTCGAGAAGATGATGTTCATCGCCTGCAAATGCTGCTGCGGCTGATTCTCCGGGCTGAGCAGCAGCACTACGCTGTAAACGGGCTGATGATCGAGGGCGGCGAAATCGATCCCCGCCACGCTGCGACCGATGGTGCCCGCCATCTTCTTGATCGCGGGGTGCTTCACGTGCGGCACCGCAACGCCCTTGCCGAAGCCCGTCGAGCCGTTCTGCTCGCGCTTGACGAGGGCCGCGACGACTTCCTCCACCGCCGACTCGGGCAACGCGCCAGCGCCGGCCAGCGACGTCACCAACTCCTTGATGGCTCCGTTGCGGTCGGTGGCGGCGAGATCCGGGCGGATCGCGTCGGGTACGATAAATTCTTTAAGTTTCATCAGTCTTCCTGGAACGAGTTCGGGCCGCGGGTTGGCGCCGTTGCGGCTTGTGGCCGCCTGCCTTCAGGCGGCCGGTTGGTCCCTGGTTGCGCGTCAATCGTTGGGGTGCTTGCGGTTGCGGAATTTGTCCTTGTGCTCGGTAATCTTCCGCTCCAGTTTGTGGACGCAGCCGTCCACGCACGCGTACGCGTCGCCCTCGTCGTGGTGGGCGACGAACGTGTTCTTGTGTTCCGCGTTTACAATGATTTCCACCGTCGTGCGGTCCTTCCCAGCGTCGAAGATCACTTCGATCTCCTGGATCAGATCATAGTACTTGCCGAGCTTGGAAGCCTTCTGCTCCGCGTAGCTCTTGAGGGGCGGCGTCACTTCCATGTGGCGTGCAATCACGGTAATGGTCACTGCGGACTCTCCTTTCGCTCGTTCCGCCTGGGCGGCAGTCAAACTGGCCGGGACGGCTCCTCCGCCTCCGGGGAGTCTATTGTACAGGAAACCCGCTTTGGAGGCCGCGCCCTACAATTCACCTGCCCGCTACGCAAACACGGCCTATTCGTTCGCCAGCCTCGCGCGCGGGCCCGGATGCAGAGGCGGGTCCGTCGTTATTTCCTGCGCCGCGAGCGGCACCGACGGGTTAGGCGCCGGCTCTTGTGCACCGGGAGGGTCGCCGGGCAGTTGGACTTGCGACTTGGGAGTCAATACTCCGCCGCTCACCAGCAGGCGCATCGCCTCTTCCACGGTCAGCGGCAATTCCACCACCGAATCCTTCGGCACCACCAGCACGTACCCGGTGAATGCCGTCGGCGACGACGGGATGAACACCGTTACCATCTCGTGCCCCACCGCGTCGGTCAATGTGCGGATGCCCTGCGACCCGGTCACCAGTCCGATCGACCAGATTCCCTTCGCGTGCGGTTGCACCGCGACCACGCGGCTGGCTTCAAACTGCCCGCCCCGCTCGGCCAGCAGGAAGTCGGTCACCTGCTTTACCGCCGGGTAAATGGCCCGAACCAGCGGAATTCGCAGCACCGCCATCTCGCCCAGTCGGTACAGCGTCCGCCCGATGAAGTTGCCGACGAAGACCCCCAGAATGTACACCAACAGGACCGCGAGCAGCACCCCGACGACCTTGGTGCGGAGGTACTCTTCGCTCCAATAGCGCTGGATGTAGGTGGCGGGCGGGTAGCCGTTGCCGAAGTTCCACCACACCCACTTCACGCCCCAGATCATGTACCGGCCGAGGCTTTCCCAAAGGAAATCCCAGACCTTAATCAGGAGCCAGAGGGTGATGAGGGTGGGCAGCAGCGCCGCCAGCCCCCGGACGAAGAACCGGCGGAAATCCTCGCCGAAACCGAGCCTCGGGCGGGCCGGTAGCCGGGGCTTTTTCATGTCGCGTGGGTCCACCACACACCTGGGGTTGCCGTTTCACGGGGCGATCGCCCGTGTTTCACGAGGTGTTCCGCGCGGGTGCTGCCTGGTTCCGATTCCCCGGCCATGCCGAATTCCCCGGCCGCCGGGCCGGACGGCTTCCTAACCGTCCGCACCAATGGTTTTACACGCCGTGGCGGAAAGAATCAAATAGCAGAGAATGGCGGTCTGAGCCGCCAGGGATTTCGGGATCGCAGATTTGAAATCTGAACCCTGGAGATCTGATATCTGAAACCTGGAGATTTGATATCTGAAATTTGAGATTGAGATTTGAAATCCTCGTCCCTCATCCGGAGCCCCCTCCTTCCCCACCCTCCGCTCCATTGGTACCATCCGCCCGTGCCAGATTCCTCACTTAGTTCAGACGTTTCCCCCGTCCCCGTGGCGGTGGTTGGTTGTGGGCGGATGGGGCGGTTGCACGCCCGGGTCTATTCCGAGATGCCGTCGGTCAAGCTCGTGGGCGTGTATGACGCCAGCGAAGAAGCCGCGGCGGCCGCGGCGGACCAGTTCAACTGCAAGGCCTTCGCCCGCCTCGACGACCTGCTCCCGCAGGTGAAAGCGCTGACGATCGCCGTGCCGACGGCGTTTCATGCGGACGTGGCCGACCAGGTCCTGTCGGCGGGCGTGGCATGCCTGATCGAGAAGCCGCTGGCCAAGGACGTGGCGGACGCCCGCCGGATCGCGGCGTCGGCGGCGCGTTCGGGCGCGACCGTGCAGGTGGGCCACATCGAGCGTTTCAACCCCGCCATTCGCGCGATGGAAAAGCTCGAAATCGAGCCCCGCTTCATCGAAGTCACCCGCATCAGCCCGATGACCTTCCGCAGCATCGACGTGGGCGTCGTGCTCGACATGATGATCCATGACATCGACATCGTCCTGCGCCTGGCGCGCTCGAAGGTGGCACGGGTGGATGCCGTGGGCGTGAGCGTCATCGGCAACGTCGAGGACATCTGCAACGCCCGCCTGACGTTCGAGAACGGGTGCGTCGCCAACATCACGGCGTCGCGCCTGGCCCTCAAGACCGAGCGTCGGCTGCGCGTCTTCAGCCCGGACGCCTACGTGTCGCTCGATTACCAAAAGCGCTACGGAATGTTCGCCCGCCGGGGCGGAAACGTGGACGCCATCCGCGACGCCGTCGCCCGCATCCGCGCCGGCGAAATCGAAGACCTCTCGCAACTGAATTTCGCCGATCTCGTACACGTCGAAGAGCTGAAGATCGACGACATCGAGCCGCTGAGGGCGGAATTGGAATCGTTCATCCACGCAGTAAAGACGCACGGGCAGCCGATCGTCCCCCTGGAAGACGGAGTCGCGGCGGTAGAAACGGCGACCCGGATCGTTGAATCCATATCGCACGTTTCACTATAAAAGTGTCAGTTGTCAGTTGTCAGGGGTCCGTTGTCAGTTGCCAAAAGGCTCGCCTTTCCCTGCAACTGACAACGGACCACTGACAACTGACTACTGCCAAATCCTCACCTCGAAGCCACCCACTGCGGGTATTTCTGCATCACCATCTCCAGCGCGATTTGCAGCATGTCCGGGTTTTCGCGGATCACGGCCTTTTGCACCAACTCGCGGCGATGTTTGTCGCGGAGCTTGTTGAACTGCTCGCGCTTGAGCGTCTCGCGGATCGCGTCCTGCACCTTTTGGCTCTCGAAAGGCTCGGTCACGCCGGGTCGCATGGCGTCGACCTTGACGAGATAGAAGTAATCCCGGCGGTCGATCGGGTCGCGGGCGTCGATGGGCGGGGAGATGTCGCCGGGGCGCATGTCCCACACCGCTTCGTCCACCTTCTCCACGGCGTACGCGCCTTTTTCCATCCACCCTTTGCCGTCGCCGACGAGGCCCGAGCGCTTCATAAGCGTCGGGTCGTCATTGTTCTTTCCCGCGAGTTCGGCGAAGTCCTCCCCCTGCTTCGCGCGATTGGAAAGCACCCGGGCTTTTTCGAGGGCGGCGTCGCGCGAGCCGCTCGCCTGCGGGCTGATCTTAATGACGTGGAACTGCGCCCCGGCGGGTTTTTGGAACTCGCGGAGATTGTCCTGGTAATAGCGCCGCATGTCCTGCGCGCTGACCTGGATGAGAGGGAAGACTTTCTTCTGGTAATAGAGCCGGGTCATGTTCAGGCGGAACTTTTGCTGCATCACCTCTTCGAAATCCTGCCCGTCCTCCGCCGCCCGCTGCCGGGCCATGGCTTCTGATCCGCCGGCCTTGCGGATCAGGTCTTTCCGCTCTTCGTTGGTGACCGCCCGCGCGACTTGCTCGTCCTTGGGCTCCAGCGACCGCTGGGCCGCGGCGAACTCCAACTCGTTGCTGATAAACTCATTGATCTGCTTGGAAACCAGGTCCGCCGCGACAACCTTGAACCGCTGCTCGTTCCCCTTGCGCGCCTCGGCGGCCAGCGCGCGGTCGAGCGTGCTGAGCACTTTATTCGCGTACACCGCCTGCCCGTTCACCACCGCCAGCACGCTCCCCACCCATTGAAACTGGCCCGGCGCATTCACATCCGCCGGCCGCGTCTCGGGGCCGAACGGGTCGGGCGCGGGAAAGTCCGAGCCGTTCTCCGCCCGCGCGGTTTCCACCGCCGGGGACTGCACCGAATCCTGCACCGTCTTTGAAACCTGCTCCCCGCCCGCGGCCACGTGCCCCGGCCGATGCTCGGCGTCATATACCAGCGCCCCCGGCCGGTCGATCGGCTGCCCCACGCCCTCACCGACCACCGGCCGGTTTAATACAAACGCATCGGGCGACAAGATCGGCGCCGGCTGAAGCCCGCATCCGCCGAGTGCGGCCATCGCCGCTCCCGCCAACACCGCTTTCGCAACGCCGACCACACGCTTACTCATGAGAAATCTCCTGAAGCTACTCATCATACGCGCGATTGGAAGGAAACGTGTAGAGGGGATGCGTTCGGGGTCGGGAAGGTCGGGACTTAAGTTGCCGTCCGTCATTTTGAGTTTTGCATTTTGCACTTTGCATTCAATTCGATGCTCGAAGCGCGAATTGAATGCAAAATGCAAAATGCAAAAGTCAAAATGAAGACTCGCGCCTGAACCCCAACCGCTGATTTTTCTCACACCCTAAAGACCGCCCCCATCTTCTTCCCAAGCAGCGCGTTGGCCGACAATATCGTGAGCGTCAGCAACACCATCGCCCACACACCCAGCGCACTGGCGATGTAAAGCCCGTCGCCCAGGCGCTGGGAGAGGTCGAGGATGGCCTTCGTGATGGGGTAATAAGTGGTCCGCTGGGCGAGGATCAGCGAGTCGCTCACCTCCAGCATCGCGAACGCAAATGCCAGCAACGCCCCGGCGATCAGGTTCGCCGCGATCAGTGGCATCGTGATTCGGCCCAAAACCACGTGCCGCGGCGCGCCGAGGTTTGCCGCGGCAAGCTCCAGATCGCGCGGGGTTTGTTGCAGGCCCGCGACCGTCGCCCGCACGACGTATGGCAGGCGTCGCGCCGCGTATGCCAATATCAGCACCAGCACCGGCCACTCCTGCACGTCCAAAAATCGCGGCGTGCGATCGCCCCATTTGTGCTTGATCCAGATGCTCATCGACAAATACCCGAACGACAATACCAACCCCGGCACCGCCAGCGGCAGCATGCACAGCGAATCGATAATCCCCTTCCCCGGCACGTCGCTTCGCACGATGACGATCGCCGCACACAAACCGACGATCACCGCCAGCACGGTCGCGCCGCCCGCGTAGCAGATCGAATTCCACACGCTCGGCAGCGCCAAGTCGTCCACCAGTGCCGCCCGGTAGTGCCCCAGCGTCCAGTGCCCGGGAAGGATCGACTTGTACCACCCCTGCGTCGTGGTGAGGCTCGTGACGATCACCGAAAGGTGCGGAAGCACGGCGAGGAAGAACACCCCGGCAAACGCCATCGTCGCCAGCAGCGCCTTGCCGCCGCGCAGCCGGCGCGGGACGAAGGCGACCGAGGCCTTGCTCGTCGCCGCATCGAACGGCTTGCCCAGGGCCACTTTCCCGACCAGGTACAGCAGCGCCGAAGCCGCGAGCATCACCACCACCAGCGCGTACGGCAGCGGGTTGGAAGAGACGTCCGTGATCTGCTTGAACACCTGCACGGGCGTGATGGTGAAGTAGTCGAACATCATCGGCGTGCCCAGCTCGGTGAAGCTCCAGATCAATACGAGCGTACACCCGGCAAAAAGCCCCGGCCGCACCAACGGCAGCGTGATCTTGCGGAAGACCATCCACCTTCCCGCGCCTAAATTCGCCGCGGCCTGCTCCATCGCCGGGTCGATGTTCGCCAGCGCCGCCTGCAGGTTCAGCAGCATGATCGGGTAGAGCCCCAGCGCCTCGACGACGATGATCCCGGCGAGGCGATATTTTCCCATCCAGTCGATGCCCGCCGGCCCCCCGCCCAAAAGTTGCGTCAGCGGCCCAAAACGCCCCAGTAGCATCCGCATCCCGATCGCCCCCACGAACGGCGGCAACACCAGCGGGACGAGCAAAAGCCCCGATAGCAGCTTCCGCCCGGGAAACTCATGCCGCACTCCCAGCACCGCCAGCGGCAGCGAAATGACCAGCGTCAACAACGTCACCGACACCGCCACCGTTGCCGCGTTGAGCAACCCGCGCATGAGCAGCGGGTCGCTGAAAATCAGCCTGACGTAATCGAGGGTAATCCGCCCGTCCTGCCGGACGAACCCTGTCCGCACGATCTGCACCACCGGCCAAAGCAGGAACACGGCAAAGAACAGATACAAGAAGAGAGCCATCCCGACATGCAGCGGCCGGGCCCTTCCCACCAGCGGCAGCGCCGCCCATCGCCACCGCTTGCGCGCGGACGAAACGGTCGGGGCCAGTCTTTCGTATTCAACCGCGGTCATGGGCCGATGCCTCCCTGAGTTTCTCGTCCACCTGCGCGATGGTCTCGAGGACGACCGCGACCAACTCCGTCGGCGGATTGCGTTCGCCGAGCAAAACCGATTCGAGCACCGCCCTGCTGTCGGCAAGAAAATCCGCCGCGTTTCCCGAATCCAGAAGGCGCGCCGCGCGGGCCAGACCGTCCGCCGCTTCCGCTCGGCCGTTCGTGCGCAATTTCGCTTCCGCCTCTTTCAGGCTGTAGAGCAACGCACGAAATTGGCGGGGTGAGGAAGTCATGTCCGCTCCATGCGCTCCGGTCCCCTCTCCCTCGTACGCGGGGGAGAGGGTTAGGGTGAGGGGCAAAGCGCCCGAGTTGCGCCGAAATTCCGAACCATGTAGGGTGGGCGTATCCGCCACCGTCCGTCAACCGCTGAAATGTCGAATGGTGGGCGAGTACGCCCACCCTACATGGCCTTCTCGCGAATCGCGCAATTTCACGTTCGGCCCCTCACCCCTGCCCTCTCCCCCGAGTACGAGGGAGAGGGAGAAAGTCTTTGCGAGGACGCCGCCTCTCAATTCGCCTTTTTTCCTACTTCCTCATAATGCCGCCTGAAACGCGCCGCCCAATCAATTTGTTGCCGGGCCCGCCACGCATCCAATTCACCCGGCGACTGTTCCATCCGTTTTCGCTCCGCCTTGATTTTCTCCACGTCGCCCATCTCGATGGGCAAATCCGCCAGCTCGTCGATCAGGGCCGCCCGGCGGGCGTCGTCCTTTACGGCCAAAATCTTTCCGTACGCCTCCTTCAGCGCATCGCGGCTGTCGATCCACGCCGCGACCCAGATCGGCCGGGTGTCGCCGAAGAGTGACGACCATTCGCCGCGTTGGTTGAACCCCGCGGCCTCCTCGAACGGGTTCACGTCGTCGGCCCATCCCGTGCGGTCGGCGTACATGTCGCGCCGCGCGGGCGGTCGGCGGAGGCTCCGGTCGATCGGCCCGCCGGGCGTGCCCGGCTTCAGGATCCAAAGCCGCTGGGCCTCGGGGCTGATCGAGAATTCCAGGAAGTGCCGGGCAAGTTCGAGCTTCGCGCCCTTCACGCCGAACAAGACGGCGACGGGATCGGGCGTGATGGCGGTCGCCCCGATTGGCGCGACGAACGCCACGCGGTCAGACCCGACGGATTCTTCGGTGACGCGGGCGTAAAAGTCGATCGCCACCCCCGCCGCCGCCTCGCCGCGCGACACGTCCATCGGCACTACCGGCGAGGAGTCCGTGAAGTACCGCGCATTGGCCGCGATCTTCAGGAGCTCGCTCATCCCACGCTTCCATCCCGCCGCGATAGCCCGGCGGTACTCGGGATTCTTCGCCATCTCCGCCTTAGGCAGCGCCTTGATTGCGGGAAACTTCTTGAAGACCTCCGCCTCCGCATCCGCCATGGTGCGCTGAACGACCATGAGATATGCGACCGCGGCCGACCCGCTGTGCGCAGGGTCGGCCAGGGCCACCAGCCCGGCGAGCCGCGGGTCGGTCAGGTCGTGCCAGCCGTTCCGCGCCGAAGGCACCGGCAGCCCCAGCCCGTGATAGACGTCCGGGTTGTACACGATGCCAAAACTGCTCAAACAAACCCCAATCCACTGCGGCGTCGGCGTACCGTCCGGGGCGACGGTCGTGTCATAGAGCTTCACGCCCGCGAGCGTCGGCGTCGGGAACGCCGCGTGAAGCAGCGCAGGGTCGATGCGGATCGGCTGCAAGATGCCCAGCGGCTTGAGTTCCTGGTCGAAGAAGTAATCGCCGCCGCCGAAGGCCACGTCGATGTCCGGCACCATGTCGGGGCGGATTTTTCCCGAAGGGTCGCGGTACGCGCGGTACGAGGCTTCCAGCACGCGCTTGACGTCATTGCTCCCGCCGGGGACGCGGAAATCAATCACGCCCGGCGAGTGGTAATGCGCTTGGTGCCACGCATCGAACGCGCGGCCGAATTCGTTGCGGATGTCCTGGTTGTGAGGCGTGATGACGACCAGGCGCAGGCCGTCGGGGGATGACGATTGCCGCGCCGCGTTTTCGTGCAGCACGGCTCGCCGCATGGCGAACGGCGCCGCGAGCACCACGAAGAAGAGGATGACGGAGAAATATCGCATTCCCGTGGCACGGGCGGCCCGCCCGTGATTCGTAGCAATTGGCGCGCGAACATGGGCGGGCCGCCCATGCCACGGCAATGCCGCAGCTCAGATACTTTCAATCACTCCGGCAAGACCACAACATCCGCCGGGTCGAACTCAACGGCCATTTCTTCCGGTGTCGTCAGCAGCGGCGGCGTGCTGACGACCTTCAACTCCAAACCGTTCACACGCAGCACGTGCTCGCTCGCTTCACCGAGAAACGTCGTCTCCTTGACGCGACCGACCAGCCGATTGTGCCCGTTGCTTCCGACTTGATCCGCGACGCCCGAACCCTGCGACAGTGCGATCCGCATGCGCTCGGGCCGGATGCTGAGCACCACGTTGCCCTCGACCTTTCCATTCCCCGCGGCACGGATTTGCCCCGCGGCGGTTTCGATCCGCAGCGTTCCCTCTCCTCCGCCGACTACTTTCCCCGGCAGCAGATTCGTCTGCCCGACGAAATCCGCGACGAAACTTGTCTTAGGCCGCAGGTACAGCTCGCCGGGCGTGCCAACCTGCACCAGTTTC
>JAQGHP010000150.1 GCA_028288775.1 Phycisphaerales bacterium
GGGCCGCACGCCCCGGCTCTCGCGTATCCGGCGGGCGGTTCGTATACTGCCCATCGCCCTCCGCGGGCCGTTGACGTTGGAACTATGCACCTCAATTGCGAGTGCATTCATGTCCCTATCGCGCGAACAGATCTGTCGGTCCGCCAGCCGCAAGCTGGCCGCGGCTGCGCCTTCGCTTCCTTCCCTCAAGGCGACCATCGGACTTGACGGGTTCGTGGACGAGATCATCGCCGTGGTGGACAAGCGGCAGGACGTCGATCATTTCGACGCCATCGCGATGATCGAAACCCTAGGCCGCAAGATCACCAACTCCGCCGGGCAGTCCAACAACTTCGAGCTTGTCGTCAAGCAGATGAAGCTGGGCGGCAACGGGCCGATCATGGCCAACGCACTGGCGGCGGCGGGGTTCGGGGTCAACTACATCGGCAGCGTCGGGTTCCCGACCATTCACCCGGTCTTCGAAGAAATGGCCCGGCGGGCGCGGGTCATCAGCATCGCCGAGCCGGGGCACACCGATGCCCTGGAGTTCAACGACGGAAAACTCATGCTCGGCAAGTACGCCCACCTCACGGAAGTGAACTGGGCCAACATCCTCCTGCGCGTCGGGCGCGAGCAGCTCGCGACGATGGTAGGGGAGTCGAAGATGGTCGGCTTCGTAAACTGGACGATGCTCCCGCACCTCAGCGACATCTGGCGGCAACTCCTCGACACCGGCTTTCTCAAGCAGGGCGGCAGCCGCCGGCTGTTCATGGTCGATTTGTGCGACCCGGAAAAGCGCCAGCCGAAGGACATCATGGACGCCATGAACCTGCTCACCAAGGCGCAGGAGCAGGCAGACGTGGTGCTGGGGTTAAACCTTAAGGAATCGACGACGATCGCCGAGGTGATCGGCATTCCCGTGCAGGGTGAGCCCGAGCCGCAGATCGTGCAGACCGCCGTTTCGATCCGAAAGAAGCTGGGCCTGTCGTGCGTGGTGGTCCACCCGCGCCGCGGCGCGGCCGCCGCCACGGCCACGGAAAGCGCCAGCTTCGCCGGGCCATTCGTGCAGGAGCCGAAGATCAGCACCGGGGCCGGCGACCATTTCAACGCGGGCTTTTGCCTGGGCCGCATGCTGGGCCTGGGCCTGGAGGAAAGCCTCTGCACCGGCGTCGCCACCAGCGGCTACTACGTCCGCACGGCCATCAGCCCGAGCGCCAAACAGTTGTCGGAGTTCATCGCCGACCTGCCCGCGCCGCAGGCGTAGGCCGCGACTTTCCATCTCGTGAGATTTACGCTAGACCCTCTAACAAACACCCTCTCACCTCCCGTCATCCCAATTAGGAGTTTGCCATGGCACAAAGCGTCGCACGGCTGGATTACGCTGCCGGGGACATCAAGCCGCCGCTCGACACGGGTGTGCGGATGCGGCTTTCCGTGATGATGTTTTTGCAGTTCGCTGTATGGGGCTCATGGGCAATTGTGTTCAGCAACTACCTGACGGCCACGCCCGCTCAGGGCGGGTTGGGATTTTCGGACGCGCAGGCGGGGGTCGTCGGCGGTACGATGGCGCTGGGCGCGATCATCTCGATGATGTTCGCCGGCCAACTCGCCGACCGCGTAATGTCCAGCGAATACCTCATGGCGATCTTTCACCTCGCCGGGGCGGGGCTGCTGTATGCCATGGCGACGGTTCACACCTTCGGGGCGTTGTGGTGGGTCTCGCTTGCTTATGCGCTGGTCTATAACCCTACGTTGGCGATCGCCAATTCCCTGGCGTTTGCAAATGTTCCCGACGCCACCCGCGATTTCCCGACGCTGCGCGTGCTGGGAACGATCGGATGGATCGCGGCGGGCATGATCGGCCTCGATCTGATCCTGGGGCCGGCTGCGAAGACGACCAACAAGCCCTTACTCATGGCCGCGGGGCTGTCGGCGGTGTTGGGCCTCTTTAGCCTTGCCCTGCCCCATACGCCTCCCTCCGGCAAGAAGGGGGGCGCTCTGCCGTTCCTTCGCGCGTTCAAGCTACTTCTCGATCCGAGCTTTGGAATTTTCTTTGCAATCAGCTTTGTGATCACGATCGCCCTGGCTTTCTATTACACGTGGGCGGGCGTGTTCCTCCAGGACGTCGGCGTCAAGGCCGTTGGCACGACGATGAGCATCGGCCAGTGGTCTGAAATCGGCTTCATGCTGCTGCTGCCGTTCGCCCTCAAGCGATTCGGGATGAAGGGCGTGCTTATTGTCGGGATGGCCGCGTGGGCGTTGCGTTATGCGCTGTTCAGCGCGGGGTATGCCTGGCGGTCTTCACACGGCGCGATGGTATTGATCATCGCGGGCGTCGCCCTTCATGGGGTGTGCTTCGATTTCTTTCTGGCCGCGGGCTTCATTCACACCGACAACAAGGCGCCGGCTTCCATCCGCGGATCGGCCCAGGCGCTGTTCAGCTTCCTGACATACGGGGCGGGCATGTGGATCGGGGGCGTGCTCTCCGGGTACGTCGTGAAGAACTACAACGTGAACGCCGTGCGCGAATGGTCGATGATCTGGATTTGGCCCGCCGCCGGCGCTGCGGTATGCCTGCTCATCTTCATGGCGCTGTGGAAGGACAAACCCGGGAAGCTGGTGGAGGCTGACACATCGGCGGAAGCGGTGGCGCTCACTTGAGGGAGCCCGTAATCGCATCGGGACGCTGTTCGGTTAGTTTTTGCAACATGAAAAGACCCCCGCGGATTCCGCGGGGGTCTGTTGCTTGTCACGGAATGGACAGAGGCAGGATTTAGTACCGGTCGCGTCCGCCACCCCCGCGGTCGCCCCCGCGGCCGCCGCCGCCGCCACCGTAGCCGCCGCGGCCACCACCGCCGCCGCCACCGTAGCCACCGCCGCCTCCGCTACTGCCGCCACCATAGCCACCGCGGCCACCACCACCGCCGCCACCATAGCCGCCGCGTCCGCCGCCACCACCGCCGCCGCCGCGTTCTTCGCGCGGGCGGGCTTCATTGACGGTGAGGGCCCGGCCGCCATGCTGCTGGCCGTTAAGGGCTTCGATGGCCGCGTCGGCTTCGTTGTCGTTGGCCATTTCGACGAACCCGAATCCCTTGCTGCGGCCGGTGTCCCGGTCGTTGATGATCTGGGCAGACGTGACCTGGCCGTATTGGCCGAACAACTGCTCCAACTCTGAGCTGTCCACTTGGTAGCTCAGATTACCCACATACAACTTCTTACCCATTTTTGATCTCCTAGGAATGGGTAGTCCGCGGCCCGCTTTCAAGAGTGCGGTTCTTTCCGGGCCAAATTGAAAGAGGTTGACATCCCAACCGATGCGGGAGGAGTGCGAAACAGACGGAGGAAGGACGAAACACGAGACGTTTTCCTGAGGCCGATCGACGATACCCGCCACCTGAAATCAAAACTTACCTATGTGTTGCCCGGCAATGCAATCGAAAAATTTGCAGATTTTGCGAAAATCCCCTTCCGGGCCTTGTTTCAAGGGGAGAGACCGCGCCCCCATGGGGCACCCGCCCCGTCGGGTATAATGGCTGACCGCGGGGGATTACTAAGTGGTCGGAACGGAGCGCGACATGGCACTTCTCATCAACGGGCAACGCATCGACGACGCGATCGTGCAATCGGAATTCGCCGAGATTAAGTCATACTTCGAGCGCCTGGGAAACGTCTCCTGCTGCGAGCGCGACCCGGAATTCCGCGGCTACGCCCGCCGGAATGTGGTCGCCCGGGTCCTCCTCGCCCAGGAAGCCAGGCGCGTCCTGCCCGCCTCTCCGGAGGCGGAAGTGGACGCGGGCGTCGCAAAACTCATCGAACAGTACGGCGGCGAAGCCCGCTTCTACGCCTCCACCGGCGCTTCCCCCGAGCAAATGCACCTCGTCCGCCACGACGTCGATACCGACCTCCGCGTCCGGCGAATGGTCGAAGGCCTGTGCGAAGACGTTCACCCGTCTGAGGCCCAGCCCTTTGAATTTTACGAGAAGAATCTCCCGAGCTTCATGACCGCCGAGGAAGTGCGGGCTTCCCACATCCTCAAAGCCCCCAAACGTGGCGAAGACCGTGAGGCCGCTTACGCCGCCCTCCGCGAAGCCCGCAAGCAGCTCCAGGCCGGCGCGGATTTTGAAACGCTGGCAAAGGCGTTGTCCGACAAGGCCGACGACCACATCGACCTGAACTTTTTCAAACGCGGCGAACTCGCCGAGGAATTCGAACTGGTCGCCTTCTCCATGGAAATCGGCGAGATCAGTCCCGTCTTCGTCTCCCCGTTCGGGTTCCACCTCATCAAGCTGACTGACCGCAAGGTGTCCACGGCCAAACCGTTTGATACCGTGCGCGATGAAGTCCTCAAGCTCTACCTCGACCAGGAACGCCAGGAGCGCACGCGGCTGTTGGTGGAAGAGCTCCAAAGCAAGGCCGTCATCGAAGACGTGGAAGAACCCAGCGAACTGGCAGCGACATGAGGCTCTTGTCACCACCACAGATGAAGTGAACGCAGAGACGCGGAGACGCAGAGGAAAACGCCGAGGGAATTCGTTGTTTGCTTGTAAACCCCCCTTCGAAGTTTCCGCGCAGTTGACCATGTAGGGTGGGCGTACTCGCCCACCGTCTTCCACGGCGCATCGGCCCGAAGGCGATGGTGGGCGAGTACGCCCACCCTACATCTGGAACCACAAATAACACGAATGAACACGACTGGAATTGAATTGATTCGTGTTCATTCGTGTTATTCGTGGCTCCCCCGATTTCGGATTTCGTCATTCGGATTTGATTCGGGATTCGGGGATTCGGATTTCGGGTTTTTTATCGCGTCTTGTAAGCGCCCAGTTGGTAATTCGCGATGAACTGCGTCAACGCGGGTGTCGGCGCGCGCTCGCCTTCGTCGAGGATCAGGGCGTTGCGGAAGCGGCCCAGGCCCAGGTAGGCGCGGTAGTCATCGGGCATCGGGGCTTTCACGTCGAGCATCGACAACTTCCCGGCCATCACCTTCTTGTACCAATCCTCGCGGTAGTAATCCTCGCGGCCGCCGCCGGCCTTTAGGAAGGCGTTTTGCACCCAGTCGGGCTTTGATGCCGGGCCCCGACCGATCCTCTTCAGCAGCGCCCGCTGCTCGGGCGTCACGATCTCAATGCGGCCGACCATGGCCCGACTGACGTATGCGCTCTGCGAGACCTTGAGCGGCAGCATGTGCTGGGTCCAGACGGGCGGCACCATGAAAAACAGCCGCAGGCCCGGCCGGCGGAAGTAGGAGACTTCCCACGTGTTCAGTAGCGAATCCGCTTCATCGGAATAGAGCCCGTCGTGCATAAGCGCCCCGTGGAGCTCCTTGCGCATTGCCGCGAGGGTGTCCTTGGAATACTCCGATGGGGAGAACGTCGCGGGGATTTCCGCCTGCGCCTTTTCAGCCTCGCCATGGAATGCGGCGGGATCGATCGCGCGCATGGCGCTGGTTCCGTCATCGCGGACGTCGAGGAGCCAGAGCGGACCGACCGCGGGCGTCGGCGTCTGGCGGGCGAGATCGCCCCAATCGGGGCGGATGAGCAGGTTCTTCCCGCTCGCGTCGCGCGACGCCGTCATGGGGGCACGGAGATGGCCGACGCCGCGGTAGAAGAGGAACCGCTCGCTCTCGCCCGCGGGCGTTGTCACGTCCGCGGCGTCCACCTGACGCGGGGCGAGCCAAACCTTGTCGGTGGTCGGCGGCGCAGGCCGCGGCGTGCCGCCGACGGTGAGGTCGTGCCAGGAGAGCGTGCCGACGGTCTTCTCCGTGATCTTCCCAAATTCGAATTTGTCGTCCTGGATGCCCGGTGCGGATGCCTTGGCATCGGGGTAGAACTGGGTAAGCCAGCCGCCGTTGAAGGAAACGTCCACGTCGAGCTTCACCGGCGCGCTCCCCGCGGGC
Organism: Phycisphaerales bacterium; assembly: GCA_028288775.1. Taxonomy (GTDB): domain Bacteria; phylum Planctomycetota; class Phycisphaerae; order Tepidisphaerales; family Tepidisphaeraceae; genus RYN-428. Next base: position 5,876 of record JAQGHP010000150.1, read on the forward strand.
AGGTGGAAATAGATCACCGGCGTCTCGAGCCGCACGTACACATCGCGGTCGCATCGCGGCCACCCCTTGAAGTAGATCGGCGGCACCTCTGAATCATGCTGCAGCAGCATGGCGTGCAGGGTGTGGACGAAATTGGGGACGGGCTCGTCATCGGTATTGATGCCGCCTATGGGTTTTCCCGCTTCGTCCTGAAGCACGGTGAACGTGCCCCATTCATGCACGGCCAATCTATCGGGAACTTTGCCCGAAGGGGAAGCCGAAGCGATCGACGCCCCGGCAAGAGAAATTCCAAACGCAACAAGTGCTGAGAGCCGCATGGGTCCTCCCTGAAAATGGGGTGGCAAGGAACTGTGTGATCGACCGCCCCCGGAGGTAGTAGAGTGGGACGGAAGAGTTAATATAAATACTTCGCGCCGGCGTCGAAGAGACCGCGTAGCCGCGAAAGTTGCCGCGAAAGAATGCGAAGAGCGTGTCGCCACAGATGGACACAGATGAACACGGATGAAAACGTTTCCCCGTGGCATGGGCGGCCCGCCCATGTCCCCCGTTCTGATTTCCATAGTCAGAATCACAAAGATCACAGAGGCCACAAAGGGCACAGAGGAGAAATCTTCGACGTTGCAGTAAATTTTTTCCTCCGAATTTTCTTTGTCCCGATTGTGGCCTCTGTGGCATTTGTGATTTCGATGGTCGAATTTACTGTAGAGCAGGGGCCATGGGCGGGCCGCCCATGCCACGGGGAAACGTTTTCATCCGTGTTCATCTGTGTCCATCTGTGGCGACACCTCCTTGCATTTCCTCGCCGTGACTTCGCGGTCTCGTCCGAGCGCGCCGACGCCGACAAGAATTTCGTGTATTGGGAACATCAAGTCGATCTACTAAAGACGGGTGCCGCTTAGTGAGGTGGCGATGGAGGACGCGGAGCTGGTCTGCGAAGCACGCTCGGGGAAGCGCACGGCGTACGAGCAGCTCGTGCGGCGATGGGCCGCGCGCGTCACTGCCGTCTGCCATGCACGGCTGGGGCGGGCCGATGCCGCGGAGGATCTGGCGCAGGAAACGCTCTTGCGCGGCCTCCGCGCGTTGCCCACTCTCTCTGACCCGGCGAAATTCGGGCCGTGGCTCTGCGGGATTGCCGCCCGGGCGTGCCTGGATTGGCTCAAGGCCGGCTCGCGGAGCGAGGTGCAGCTCTCGTCGCTCCCGACGGAAAATGCCCAGGCCCTGGCAGGAACCGATGACTCCGACGGCCCCTCCGCGCTGCAACACCGGGAAGAGATCGAGCTCCTCATGGCCGAGGTCGAGCGGCTGCCGTCGGCGTACCGCGAAGTGCTGATGCATTACTATTACGAAGACTGCACGTACCAGGAACTCGCCGACCTGCTGGGCGTCTCCGCGGCGACGGTGAACGTGCGGTTGACCAAGGCCCGGCAGATGCTGCGCAAGCGAATGGGAGCGACAGGCGTAGATGGACCGATCGAGAAGGGGGGCTCGCGTCCATGACTCACGGGAACGAAATCGCCGGCATTCCGTGGCATGGGCGGCCCGCCCATTTGCGGTACTCCGCCGCGCTACGAGGAACAACCGCGAAGCCGCGAAGGACGCGAAGACAGACGCGAAGGAATACCGGAAGGGGTTGCCACAGATGAACACCGATGAACAAAACGGGAACGGCGTTCCCGTGACATGGGCGTCCCGCCCATGCTTGATGCGTTGGGGATTAAGGAAAGTTCTGTTGCCAAATGCTTGGATAATTCCTACGCACTTCGCACGGGCGGGACTCCCGTTTCACGTTGGACCTGCGCCCGCTATTCCCATCTGTGTTTATCTGTGTCCATCTGTGGCGTCGTCTCTTCTTCGCGTCCTTCGCGGCTTCGCGGTAATCCGCACGGCGGTATTCCATCCGCGTCGAAAAGGTCGCTGCGCTCGAGCTTTCTTCGACCGGAGTACCGATCGAACGTCACGGAGTACCGCGACCATGGGTGGGCCGCCCATGCCACGGTTAGAGCGTTGCGCCTCTTTGGGGCTGAGATTTCGATGAGTTTGACGATGGACTGCGAACAATCCCTCAACCTCCTTTCCGCACGCCTCGACGGCGAAATCACCGCCGAGGAATCGGCGGCGCTGGACGGGCACCTGGCCGCCTGCGCCGATTGCCGGGCGGCGGGGGAGGCGATGGCGGCGCAGCACG
>JAQGHP010000171.1 GCA_028288775.1 Phycisphaerales bacterium
GCGAAGAAGCCTTCATGACCATGAACTGGGAGTCGGCGGAGCTGACCAAGTACGCCGCCAATTCCATGCTCGCCGCCCGCATCTCGTTCATGAACGAGATGACGATCCTCTGCGAGCACTACGGCGCGGACGTCGAAGACATCCGCAAGGGCATCGGCTCCGACTTCCGCATCGGCCCCGCCTTCCTCAAGGCCGGCTGCGGGTACGGCGGCTCCTGCTTCCCCAAGGATGTCGCCGCGATGGAGCACATCTCCCGTGCCGCCGGCCACGAGAGCCTCTTCGTCCACGCCATCCAGACCACCAACGCCAATCAGAAGCGCCGCTTCGCCGAGAAGATCGCCCAGAAGCTCGGCCGCCCGATCGAAGGCGCGACGATCGCCGTCTGGGGCCTGGCCTTCAAGGCAGACACGGACGATATCCGCGAATCCTCCGCCATCGACGTGATTAAGTATCTGCTCGACAAAGGCGCGACGGTCCGTGCCCACGACTTCAAGGCCACCGAGAACATGAAGGCGGTCTTCAAGGACGCGGTGGAGTGGTGCCACGACCCCGTGACGGCTGCCGCCGGCGCGGACGCGGTCGCTCTGCTGACCGACTGGCCGCAGTACACGACGCTGCCTTTCCGGAAGATTGCCGCGACGATGAACCAGCCCCTGATCTTCGACGGTCGCAACTGCCTCCATCGCGACGTGATGCGCGAGAGCGGTTTCCAGTATTACCCCATCGGCCGCCCGGCGATCGAGAACTCCCTGCGTTTGAAGGCGAAAGCCTAAACGAAATAAGCAAGATTCAGAAAATCCAAGAGGCCCTGGGGTTTCCTACCCCAGGGCCTCTTGGATTGGGATTTGTCAATTCGCTGGTCAAGTATAGGGCAACGTCAAACGCTGGCCACGTCCCGCGTTCAACTTACCCATTGCACCACGGCGGTGACCGGACTGCTCGCCGCATTTGAGTCAGGCGATCCGGGCCGTCCGCGCCGAACGCCAGGCGAAGAGGGCGAACACGGCCAATACCCCCAGCGCCGGCCAGACTGCCGCCGGCAGCGGGACTGCAACCGCGCCGCTGACGGTGATCGTATCCGTAACGTCCACGCTGTAGGCGTCCAGGAGGTGCGTGGTCGGCGAGTCGAACGAGTTGGTGGTTCCGCCGAAATGCAGCGTGTGCGTCCCGGCGGAGAGGGGCGCGAGCATGAGGAAGTAGCCCGAGGCGTTGGCGTCATTATACGTCCCCGGGGCTATGCTGGCGGGGTTGTTGGGTGCCGCGACAATCGTGAAGTTTGCCTGCGAGTTTTCCCGGTGTGAAGCCAGATTGGCCACCGCAACGCCGTCTACGGTGGCGAACAGCTTGGACGGGGTAAAGCCCGTGGTGCCCAGAGCGATCGCTTCCTCGGCGGTGGTGGCGAAGCCCGGGTCGGCGCCGTTTGCGACCGCGATGTCTACGATCGGCACGAGAACGTAATTGCCCTGGGGCACGCTGAACGTTCGATTGACCGCGCCCGGATTGCTCGACGTCGTCCCCGCGACGAAGAAGACGCCGCCCGACTGGTGCTGATTGGCCAATGCGCCGGTCTTGTCCGTGAAAGGGTTGCTGGCGGAAGAAAACCCGGCGTCCCAATTCCACCAGTCGGCCGTGTACCCTCCGATCGTCTTCCCCGCGACCGTAGACCCGCCCGGCAGCACGGTTACGCCCGCCTGCGTGACGGCGCATATCAACACCGCCATTGAGACAAAAGCCGATCCGAAAAGTGTTCGCATAATCCTTCTCCCGAAACGAAGTGATTTGTCCCCTGCGCCGCAATGTAATTAGTTTGACAAAACTGTGCAACGCTAATATTTATTAACCTACGCGCGGATCAGCTTCAACACCTCTGCCGAGCTGCGCGAGTTCATTGCATGATCAAGGGGAATTCTCCATCGGGGAATGACGCTTAAAAAAATATTGCGTTACGCGCGGTCGCGAATCCTGTTGAGGAAAGGGTGGAAGCTCACGGTGCAACTGTCAGACAAATGTCATCTTTGGATATAACACCGGAGGAAGCGTCCCTCTTACAATCATGCGTCGAGGCGGTCCTCATGGATTCTCCGTCGAAATTGAACCCCGCGAACACGTGTGCGACTCTTTTGCTCCGACTCAGATCCGGTTCCGAATCGACCGAGATCGCGTGGCGCGAGTTTTACGACAGGTATTCCCCGATCATCGTCGCCTTCGCGAGGAAGATGGGGGCCAAGTCCCAGGATATCGGGGACATGGTGCAGGAAGTGATGCTCGGCTTCTTCTCTGTCGCGCCCGAGTTCGTTTACGACCCGGCCAAGGGGAGATTTCGGGCCTATCTCAAGACCTGCACCTGGAGAATTTTCCAGAAGCGGCTCGGAAAGGAACTTCGCCTCGGCGGCCGATCGCTGGAGCAGGTGGACCCCGCCGAGGTCCAGATCGACACGGTTTGGAACGACATCTGGGAACGCGAAAAATTGCACCGCGCCCTCGACATCGTGCGGGATCGCTATTTGTCCCAACCGACCAAGGCGAAGACGTTTAAGGCTTTCGAGATGTACGTGTTGCTGGAGCGCGATGCCGAGGTCGTCGCGCGGGAGTTGGAAATGAGCGTGGACAGTGTTCACCAGGCCAAGGCAAGGGTCAGCAAAGCGCTGCGCGCCGAAGCAATCGCGATGGATGAAACGGCGGGATGAGGAAGGGGAGTTCGTGTCACATCGCGACGATGAAGGCGGGATGCCGACAAATACCGACGTTGCTTCCGCGTTCGAAGGCGACAGCTCGTCCAGCGATGTGGGCCTCGCCGCGCACCAACTCGCCCAACTCCGAATCCACATTCCCGGCTACCAGTTGCTGGAGGTGATCGGCAGGGGCGGGCAGGCGACCGTCTACAAGGCGATCATGCTGCCGCCCGCCGATGCTCCGACCTCGGAGCCGCCAAAGACGGTGGCGATTAAGCTTCTGCACGCCGGACCCCACGCCAACCTCGCCGCACGCCAGCGGATGCGGCGGGAGGTTCTGGCCATGAAGGCGCTGATCGGATCTCCCAACATCGTCTGCACATTCGATAGCGGGCAGACCGAAGACGGGAACGATTATCTCGTAATGAACTACATCGAGGGCAGCACGCTCGATGAGTTCTGGAAACATCGTCCCGCCGCCTCGGTCCTGCCGGATGACCCGTCGAGCCAACTGCTACTCTTTAGAAAGATCTGCGACACCGTTGGTTTGGCGCACCGGCGGGGGATCACGCATCGCGATCTCAGTCCGTCGAACATCATGGTGGACCATCAGGGGGAACCGCACATCCTCGATTTTGGCCTGGCCAAGACGGCGTTCGACGGCCTCTTCCCGTCCGACGTGAAAGCGGTCAGCGTGACCGGCCAGTTCATCGGCAAACTCGCCTACGCCAGCCCGGAACAGGCCAACGGCAGTTCGGCCATCGATATTCGCACGGACGTCTACGCGCTGGGGGTCATCCTCTACCAGATCGTCGCGGGGGGCCGGTTTCCATACGAGGTCGTCGGAAATCTGGTGGACGTGCTGAATAACATCATCAAGACCGACCCAGAGCCGCCCAGCAAAGTCGTGCAGGCCCGGGACGCCAAGGCCATCCGACGCCGGCAACCCCTCAGGGCGAAAAAGCCCCCGGCAGTGAACGACGCGATAGACGCCATTGTGCTCAAGGCGCTCGCGAAAGACCCCGCGAAGCGCTATCAGTCCGCCGTCGAACTCGCGCGGGACGTTGAATGCTACATGGCGGGGCGACCAACCGCCGCCTCCGCGTTGCGCTCAGTGGAAGTTAAGGAGGGGGGCTGGACGTGGAACAAATCTCGACTTCTCGCGGCGGCCGTATTGTCGCTGGCGCTCATTGCCGGCCTGGCCTTCTTCTCCAGGAAAGTTTGGACGCCGGGCATAAGGAGCCACGAAACGGGCGAGGCCGCGCGTGCCGCCGCGGTTGTTCCGCCCGTTCAAGCTCCCACTCCATCGCCCCCACAGCCGTCCGCGCCAGATGACACGTCAATCGCAAAGTTGGGCCGGGCCCTCGGCGACATCAGCAAGCAGCTTGGCGAACTGCCCCAACCCCCCCAGGATTTCCCAAACGACCCGATTGAAACTGATCCGGCTAAGCAACGGTATTTGGGCAACATCATT
>JAQGHP010000209.1 GCA_028288775.1 Phycisphaerales bacterium
GAACGGGTACAAATTGAACGCAGAGACGCCGAGGCGCAGAGGAAAAACGCAGAGAAATAAATTGGTCGAATGCAGGCTCCTCGTGAAACCCGGAACACACACCAATATTTCCTCCCCTCATCCTACCTCTGCGTCTCTGCGTTCGATTCTCCCCGTTCCCCCTCTTGGCGTCTCGGCGTCTTGGCGGTTCAACTTCTTTTCCAATTCGCCCGAGCGGTGCGGCGTTTCGGGCACCTCTCCGTGCCTCAGCGCCTCCGTGGTGAGTCTTGTATTGATTCGGGCTAGTGCGCCGGGGCGAAATATTTTTTCAGGTCGAGGCGGTGGAACTTTCCCGCGGCGGCGTTGCGGCCGGCGGAGAGGTAGAGGGTGCGGGTCGACGGCTCGAAGACCATCGACTGGAGAGTGAAGTCGCCTTGGGCGGCATTGGCGAGCATCGATTCGACCTGCTTTTCACCGATGCTGCCGAAGTCGGCCTTGGCGGTGTCGTGCAGGAAATCGTAGCGCGGGCAGCGGCCGGCGGTGTCGGCGTCTTCGCCGCGTTGGTGGTTGGTGCTGATTAGCGCCGATCCGTCGGCCCCCTGCCGCACCGTGACGGACTTGGGCGTGATCTCCACGACCGCGCGGTTGCCCGCGGCGTCCATCAGCATCAGGTTGTTGGGAGTCTGACGGGGCGTGGATTCGAGCAGCGCTACCGCCTCATCGACCGTGCGGCAGCGCTCGAGCACCGTGCGGTAAAGCAGCGTATAGGGCATCGCTGAGGGGAGCCGCGGGCCGCGGGTTACTTCCATGTTCGCAAGCGCCAGTCCGTGCTCGTTCATCCCGCTAAGGACGCCCGTCATCCCCGGCCAGCCGACCGCGGCAAACTGGTAGCGGCCGTCGTCGGGGTGATAGACGAATACGGTCGTGTACTTGTCCGCGACGTTGAACGAAGGGAAATCTAGATTCCGGCCGAAGCGGGCGACGTGGTCCGGGGCGGCGGACGCCGGGAGTGTGATCGTCGAGCACGCGGTCATCGGCGATAGATCGAGAAAGCACTGGGCGAGAACGGCTTCGCGCGGGTCCATCCCTACCTGCGCCGCCATCGCCTCGGTCTCGGTCCGATGCTCGGGGCGAAACTTTTCTTCGAAGAGAGTCGCCGCGGCCATCGCCAGCATTCGGTGGGCGGGCGTGCCCATATACACTTTGAGATACTTGTCCTGGAGAAGCTTGATCGGCTCGGCCAATTGTTTGCCGTGGCCGGAGCCAAGGTCTGCGGCGCTGCCGCGAAGCTCGACCAGCGGGAGGGGAAACTCTTCTTCCTCCACTGGAGGTGCCTTCGCGGGCATGACGGCCACCGCCAATGCCTTTGGCAATTCCGGCGAAGATTGCGACGAGCGCACCGGGCCTGGCGCGCTGACGCATCCCGCGTTCACCATCGCGACAAAAAACAACGGCACCATCGGCAGACGTACTTGCATAAACATCCTTGTATCGGAGCAACCCGCCCCAACAAACCACGAGAAGGGCCAGAGAATCATACCTCCAGCGCACGGCTGTAGTTCGCGCCCGTTGGATTCGTCGCAATCAGGCCGCCGTCAACATACCATTCTGATATGTCGCGCGTGACGCAGCAGCCCGTTTCCTTACCGGCCCCGGCGGCCCAGGTCGAGCAGTTCACCGGGGAAGTCGTCTTCCTCTATGCGTTCGACGTCGCCTACGAAATGGCCCGGCGGCCGGTGGCCACGCTGCTGGGGCAACCCGTCGCCGAGTTTGTCGTCGAGGCGAGCAAGCGCGGCCCGCGGCAGCTTCTCTTTTACCGGCCGCAGATGGTTCGCCTGCCGGCCATGGAGCGATTGGGGCCGCAGGGCCCGGTGCGCATCGAGCGCGCGATCAAGCTGCTGCCCGTCGGCGCCATCAGCATCACGGTGCGCGTGCCATTCCGCTGCAACAGCTTGCCCGAGCTGGTCGCGTTCCACGACCTGCGTTTCGCCAACGGCAGCTATCTCTATGACGAAGTGCGGGAACTGGCGGAGGAAGTGCGGCGCGAGCTCGCTCCGCACCTGGTTCGCCCCGTCGATCACCTGGCCGACGAGGAGGCGTACACCGTCTTTTGCGTTAACGGCCCGCTCGCGGCGCGGGGGAATGACGGCGCTGCATCGCCCGAAAATGTGTCGGCGGAAGACTGGCTGCTCAACCACCGCCGGGAAATCGCCAAGCTCCTCACCGAAGAAGCCGGCCCCGCCCGACTTTCCGAGCAGGAAGCCACCGAGTCCACCGGGCTCTACTTCAGCTATTACGACCGCGATCTGGTGGTCATCGACTGGGACTCCGCCCTGGTCATTGATGAACCGCGATACTTCGACGAGACGCTGTATGTGATGGAACTGGCCAACGTGCAGCTCGCCGAGCTGGAGGCGTACGACCGGATTCTCGACGCGGCGGTGGAGCGATCCTACCGCGACGTGGGCGGCGGCCGCACCCGCGGCCCACAGGCCACCCGCGTGCAGCGCGAGCTGCGCGAGATCCGCATCGACCTGGCGCGAATGAGCGACGAGCTGTCGAACATCACCAAGTTCTTCGGCGACTGGCACCTCGCGCGCATCTACCAGGGGCTCTCCGCCCGCTTTCATCTGGGCGACTGGCACCGCACCATCGACGAAAAGCTCAAAACCCTCGACGACCTGTATCAACTTCTCCGCACGGAGCAGAGCAACCGCTGGATGCTCTTCCTCGAAGCCTCGATGGCACTGTTGTTCGTGATCGATCTGGTGCTGCTCGTGATCGGGCTAAGGAAATAATCCGCGAACCATTTCCCTGAACGAGGACGTCCGAAAAGCCGCGTTCACGTGCCTGGGCCTGGTCCGATAACCTCCGTCATGGACCGCCTGCTCCCGATAAACCGCGTGGGATTTGCGGCCGACATGGGGCAACCCTGCCGACTGGAATAATTTCACCAAATCCCCAACGCGGCGAGGGCGGGGCGGTCGATGAGAGGGGCATCGCCACCCACAGGGACGTCAGGGCAAGGGCTGCGGAGCAGCCGGTCAACGAAAATGCACTCTGTACATTTAGTACCGGAGGACGACATGCCACGGTCCCTCTTCGTTTCCATCGTTTCCCACGCCGCCGAGCTGGGTGTCTTCTTCGGCGCGGGCGCCGTCCTGGTGGTCGGACTACTGGCCCTTCGTTGAACCAACGTCCTGTAATTTGCAACCAATCCCCCGGCCCCGCATAAGCGGGGCCGGTTTCTTTGATGCCGCCATATCGTTTGCGAGTGAGCGAAGTCCTCAGCCTCGACATCTCCCGGCTATGCTGCCCCACTGTTGATGAACACCTACGCTCCCACCTCGGGGAGATAGACAAGAATGATTCGCCCCCTCGATTCGGCCGCGCATTACGCTTTTCCCGGCACCCCTCTTCCCGCACGGCTCTTCCATGCGGGGCCGTCCGGGAATTCATATTCGAAGAGCGATTGCGGCTTCATTTCGGTGCTGTAGCCCGGGGCCGCGGGCGGCAGGTAGCGGCCATGGCGCATCTGCACCGGGTATACGAAATGCTCGTGGAGATGATCGACGTATTCCACGATGCGGTCTTCGAGGGTAGCGCTGCACGCGATGTAGTCCCAGAGGGATAGATGCTGGACGTGTTCGCAGAGCCCGACGCCGCCGGCGTGCGGGCAGATGGGGACGTTGAACTTTTTCGCCATCAGCATGACGGCTAGGCATTCGTTGACGCCGCCCAGGCGGCAGCTATCGAGGTTGCAGAAGCGGATCGCGTTGGCCTGGAAGAGCTGCTTGAAGAGGATGCGATTTTGGCAATGTTCGCCGGTGGCTACGCCGATGCTGTGGGGCTCCAGGGCGCGGGCGATCTTGGCATGGCCCAGCACATCATCGGGGCTGGTGGGTTCTTCGATCCACCAGGGTTTGAACTCGGAGAGTCGCTTCATGTGCGCGATCGCCTGATCGACTTCCCACACCTGGTTCGCGTCGAGCATGAGCTTTCGCTCGTAGCCGATCTCTTCGCGGATGATCGCGCAGCGGCGGATGTCGTCGTCCACATCACGGCCGACTTTGATCTTGAGGTGCGTGAAGCCTTCGGCGCATGCCTGGGCGCAGAGCCGCCGGATTTTCTCATCCGAGTAACCCAGCCAGCCGGCGGAGGTGGTGTAGGCGGGGAAGCCTTCACGGAGCATTTGCTCTTCGCGGGCGGGCTTGGTCGATTCATTAGCCTTGAGAATCGCAATCGCGTCGGCGGGCGTGAGGATATCGGTGATGTACCGAAAGTCGATACATGAAACCAGCCGCTCGGCGGGCATGTCGGTCATCAATTTCCACAGCGGTTTGCCTTCGGCCTTGGCGTAGAGATCCCAGACGGCATTCACGACAGCCGCGGTGGCGAGGTGGATTGCGCCTTTATCCGGGCCGATCCAGCGGAGTTGGCTGTCGCCGGTGATGTGCCGCCAGAACGCGCCCATGTCCGCGGTAAAGCTTTCGAGCGTGCGTCCGATCACCAGCGGCGCGAGCGCGCGAATCCCGGCAGTGCAGACCTCGTTGCCGCGGCCGATGGTGAAGGTCAACCCGTGGCCGGCGAGGGCGCGGGGGTGATCGGTTTCCAGGATCACATATGCGGCCGAGTAATCCGGGTCGGGGTTCATCGCATCCGAGCCATCGAGAGCCGCGGACGTGGGGAAACGGACGTCGTGAATGCGCAGGTTAGTGATTCTCGTGGGCATCGGGCCGCATTATCGCCGAAGAACGTCGCAGGGGACATGACGTACATCGGGAACTTCGACGGAAGACTACCAGCCAATTCTCAGAGGTATTTTTTCTCTCATTTGACGGGAAGAAAAGCGGATCAAACGCGAACAAAGCCCTAAGGATTGGTCCCCGGGCACCCGGTTATCGCGGGGTCGGCTGGAGGACGTTTCACACCCGCGGGCGGGCCGCCCGTGCCAGACGAGCGGGGCGCGATGGACAAGGTGGCGGGGTCATGGTTAACTTTCACACGTTTCCGGCCGGGCGAGGGTGTTGGCGTTCACGTCCGGGGTCCGAACGAACTGAAACAGAACCGAACGAACCGAATCATATGGAGGATCGCATGAAGGTGTCTCACGCTACACGTCCCGCACGCAAGGCCGGCCGCCGCTCGAACCGGATCGAGGGCCTCGAACGGCGCATGCTCATGTCGGCAACATTGGTGCAAGCGTTCCCCAATCTATCCGTGACGTCGGGCTCCGCGCCGACAACCGTCGACGTCTCCACGCATTTCAGCGACCCGTCCATCACCGGGACGACCGTCCTGGTGCAGACCGCGAACGGCAACATCCCGATCGAACTGTTCGACACGGTCACCCCGCTTACGGTCACCAACTTCCTCCACTACGTGGATAACAGCCTCTACAACAACACGATCATTCACCGCGCCCCCGCCGGCTTCGTCGATCAGGGCGGCGGCTATACCACGACCGGCACGCACATCTTTCAGGGCCCCGCAGTCACCAACGAATTTCATCTGTCGAACACCATCGGCACTGTCGCCATGGCCAAGCTCGGGAGCGACCCGAATAGCGCCACCAGCGAGTGGTTCGTCAACGTCGCCAACAACTCTGCGAACCTTGATAACCAGAACGGCGGGTTCACGGTTTTCGCCCACGTCCTTTACAATGGTTTGAGCGTCGCCCAGGCGATTAATGCCCTTCCCAAGTCGTCCACCGGTGGCCCGGGAAGTCTGGTCGGCGCATCGGACGTGCCCATCGAAAGGTCCGGCGGCGGGACGTCCGCGAGCAACCTCGTGGTCGTCTCCAGCGTATCGCGCGTCCCCTCGATGACGTTCAACGCCGTCAGCAGCAACCCCGCACTGGTGAGCCCGTCCCTTAGCGGGAACACGCTTAGCCTTAACTACGGCGCGGGCAAGTCGGGCATCGCATATGTAACCGTGTCGGGCACGGACCTGGGCGGCAACGTGGCGCAACAGACGTTCCGCGTGGTCGTCCCCGCGGCGGCGGGCAATACGCTGCCAATCACCATCGGCGCGGGCGGTGCGAAGGCCGTGACGTTCACCGACCCGGTGAGCCGCGCCACCGGCACCATCTCGCTGAAAGGGCCCGGGTCCGCGGCGGTGACCTTCGGCGGCACGGGCCTGACGCAGGCCTCGGGCAGCGGGGGCATTACCGTCACCGGCCCATCCGGCGACCTCAACCTCGCAAGCATCAACGTCACCGGCAGCACCCGCGGCACCACGCTCGTCTTCACCACCAAGGGCGGGTCGCAAAAGATTAACGTGGGCGACATCACGGTTACCGGTTCGCTTGGCGCGCTGATGGGCAAGGGCGTGGACGTGGCCGGGGACTTCACCTCTTCCGGCTCGGTAAAGACCATCCTCATCGACGGCGCGCGCAACGGGACTTTCACGATCGGCGCAGGCCCGGACGCGCTGAGCCTCACGGCCAATTCGGGCACCACCGACGAGAGCATCACCTCGGCCAACCCCATCGCGTCGCTGAACGCGAACAACTGGGATAGCTCCGCCACCGCTGCCGCGACCATTACCGCGCCGCGCGTCGGCTCGATCCACACCCACACGGCCTTTGGCGTGAACCTTAAGCTCACCGGCGGGGGCGCGGCGCTCGGGGCGTTCAAGGCATCCGTTATCCGCAACGGCGCATGGACGGTCACGGGAAACGTGGGTTCGATCCAGGCCGGCGGGTCGCTCTCCTGGGCGCCGACGATCTCGGGAAAACTCAGTTCCCTCAAGCTCTCGGGGACCTCGAGCGTTGCCCTCGTCGCCGGTTCGGTTAACACGTTCAACGTGCGCGGGGCACTTCAGAACTCCACCGTCACCGTGAACGGTGCGGGTACGGACCTGGGCAGGTTCGTGGTTTCCGGCGCTGTGACCGGTACGACCATCAACGCGGCGGGCAATATCGCGTCGATCATGGCCGTGTCTATCAGCAATTCGCTGATCTACGCCGGCGTGAACGCCCTGCCTGCCGGCCAAACGCTTCCCGCCGCCCTCACGGATTTCTCAACCGCGGCGTCGATCGGGTCGATCAGCCTGACTGCGAAAAAGGGGACGGCTGCCTTCGTTAATTCCGACGTCGCGGCACAGAACCTGGGCAAGCTGTCTCTTGGCGCTGTGGCGACGAGCAACAGCGGGCAGCAATTCGGCATCGCCGGCCATACCATCGCCGCGGTCTCCGGAACCGACCGGAGCACCCAGAAGAAGATCGCGCTGACGAACGTGAAGCAGACCGTCACGCTCACCGACTTCGTGGTGAAGGTAGTGTGAACGACGGCTGGTCTCCGAGGTGGCGCAGACATTCTTGTCTGCCATCGGGTCGGGGAGTGGAGGCATTCTTGCCTCCCGAGCCAACCCGAAATTCTTGCGAGTCCGCTCAGGGGGCAGCAATGCGCCCGCTCGCAGACTCGCGACATACAGGAATGTCTGCCCCACCTGAAAGACAGTCAAGAATGTCTGCCCACCTCAGGATGTGAGGTAGTGGTGCCTGCCCACCTTACCAGGGCAGATCGTCCCTCTTATACGTCGTCGGCTTGCCCCCGGCGTGTGCGGTGGACAACACGCCGGGCAGGAGATAACTTCCTCCCCACGCTCAGGCCCCCGGCGGCGCGGCGTGAAGCTCGCGACGAATTCCCCCATTTTGGAGAACCTTGGTGCGCGCCACATTCCGTCCGTACCCCCATCGGGCCGTCGCCCGTCTGCCGCGTCTACGCAATCCCCTGGCGGTCGCCGCACGCAAGGCGATGCGCCCCGTGGCCGAGGCGCTGGAGGGGCGCACGCTTTTCTCGGCAGGAATCGTGCAGCCGGTCCCCACCCAGAGCGTGCCCGAGAACACCCCCACCACCATCGACCTCGCCCCCAACATCACCGACCCCACCGTCTCCGGCACCCTCGTGGAAATTCAGACGTCGCTGGGCGCGATCGACGTGCAGTTGTTCGACACCGCCACGCCGCAGACCGTC
>JAQGHP010000230.1 GCA_028288775.1 Phycisphaerales bacterium
CTCGGTGCCGGGCAACGACTGGCTGTCGATCCGTCATGACCACAGGCGCATCCTGCCGGACCTGCCAGGCGCCGCCGCAGGCACCCCCATTCCCAATCCTGACCGCCGCGGCAACGTCGTCTACCTGGACGGCCACGCGGCCTACGTCCCCCGCTCCGAAGCGCACGACATCAATCATGTCGATCCGCTGCAGGGATAAGCAGGGAGATAAGTTGCCCATTGTCCGTTGCCACTGAAGGAAGCAGAGGTAAGAAAACGCGATTGCGCTTGCACGCCTTCTCCTCCCCCCCTCCTTAAGTGGCAACTGGCAACTTATCCCCGCGGATGATACTTCGCGTGAACGGCCTTCAGCCGGTCCTGATCGACGTGGGTGTAGATCTGCGTCGTGGCGATGTCGCTGTGGCCCAGGAGTTCCTGCACCACGCGCAGGTCGGCGCCGCCGCTGATGAGGTGGGTGGCGAAGCAGTGCCGCAGCGTGTGGGGGGAGACGCGCTTGAGCAGCCCGCTGGCACGGCCGTATTTTTCCACTAGGAACCAGAGGCCGATACGTTCCATCGGTTTTCCCGTGCGCGAAAGGAACAGCCGCTCGGCGTTGCCCTTGTCGAGGCGCGGGCGGCATTCGGTGAGATAGCGGGCGATAGCCGAGACGGCCTCGCGCCCCATGGGCACGATCCGCTCCTTGCTCCCCTTCCCCAGCACGCGCACGCAGCGCACCTGCAAATTCACGTCCCGCAGCTTTACTTCGCACAGCTCGGTGGCGCGCAATCCGCTGGCGTAAAGCAATTCAAGGATCGCCACGTCGCGGGCGTAGAGCATCGATTTGGGATTTGGAGCGGAGAGGAGCTGATTCACCTGCGAGCGGCTGAGGACCTTGGGCAGCGATCGCTCGGGCTTGGGCCGCTCGAGCTGCTGAAGGATCGGGCCGCTGTCGTGGCCGGAGGTGGCGAGGAAGCGGAGGAAAACACGGATCGCCGCGAGTCGGCGGGAGACGGTCTTGGTCGCCTGGCCCTTGCGGGTCTGGTTTTGCAGATATTCCCGGTAATCATCCGCCCCTGCCGACACGAGCGTCTTGCCCGCGCCGGCGAAGTGGTCTTCCATGTCCTCCAGATCGCGGCGATAGGCGTGCAGCGAATTGACCGCCAGCCCGCGCTCCGAAGCCAGGTGCAGCAAAAACGCCCGCACCTGCGGGAGCGTGCTCCGCGTGTCGGTGGGGGATTTACCGGCCGCCGTGCGTGATCTGGACGAGCGAGCTGGGGGCATGGGTCGCCTCTCGGCCGGCGGCGGCGAACCAGGGCGACGGCCCCTGCGAGCTGCCGTCCCCGACAAACGTCGCCTCCGCGCCCGGCCTCGTCGCGCCGGAGAGGCGTCGCAGGCGTCGCTCGACGAGCAATTCGCGGTAGACGGTACACGCCGCGAACTGCCCGAAGCAAAACTCGTACGCCTCGCCCAGCCGGTCGAGGCTGAAGTTCTTCGAGCACCGCGCGTCCGAACGGTTGAGGAACGGACAATGGCCACACTCAGACATCTGCACCGCCCTTCCTTGGGAGATGCACGTCTTATCGGCAAGTGATCGAACCGCACTGCAATGACCGTTGGGAGTCCGATAAGCGAGGGCTCGGGGCTCGGGGCTCGGGGTTCAGGGTTCAGGGTTCAGAGTTCAGGAGGAAGAGGAAGCTGGAAATGTCGAGTCTGCCAATTTTCACTTTGCAATTTGCAATCTCACGGGCTCCGATTGCAAAGTGCAAATTGGAGGGAGGTCGCCTCGCCCGCTTTTTTCCCTCTCCGTCCTGAACCCTGAACCCCGAACCCTCTCCCCCGTCAGAACTCGATCTTCTCCACCTTCTGCCCCGTCATGAACCGCACGACCGTCTGCCGGATGGCCGGCAGGAAATGAATCGACGAATAATGCCCCGCCGGAGCCCAGAGAATCTGCGGCGAGCGGATCGCCTTATTCAGCGCATCCGTGCAATCGCGCGGGATCACCTCGTCCTGAGCCGCGTTGATCATCAGGCATCGGCCCGTGTCGATGCGTGAGGCAAAGTTCAACGGCTCCACCGGGGCAAGCATCGTTTCCAGTTGCTCCTTGCTCACCCCCTTCTCCTCCAGCTTTGCGCGGATCGAGCGCGTTTCCCGGGCATGAAAAACCATCGCAGCCAAATCTCCACCCGCCAGGATCGGCACCACGCGATCAAAACCCCCGTCCACCCCCGCGGCCAGCGACGTCATGATTCCGCCGAGGCTGATGCCGGTGATGCCCACATGTTTGGGATCAACCTCCACCCGCCCGGCGAGAATGGCCTTTGCCCGCCGGATGTCCATGACGGTCTGCCGCAGCGCGTCGAGCGTGCGGACGGGATCGTCCATGAACGCCTTGAGGTGCGGGTCGGATTTGGGCCGGCGCTCCCCGTAGTAAGCCATGGGCACGTACAGCGCCGCGACCCCGTTCTCCGCCATCCCGTGGGCCAGACCCCGCGGCAGAATGGCGCTGCCGTCCATGATGTCCAGCACGATCGTCGCGGGCAGCTTCCCCTTGGCAGACTTGGGAACGTAAAGCTCAGCGGGGACGACATTGTTCATCGGCCAGGGGCTGACGAACGGCGAAGGGAACGTCAGCCGATAGACGCGGACATTTTCGTCTTCGTCGAGTAGTTGCTGCGTATAAGAAAATTTCTGCGGCTCCACCGCAAACGGTTTGAGCCACTTCGCCAGATCACCCGTAGCCCCGCGCAAATCCAGCGGCTCATCGGTAGCATCAAACTTTTCCGTCGGCCCCGAAGGCTGCGTAGTGCCGATGTTCGCCCAGTGAATCTTCGGCGCAGCCTGCGCCGAAGGAACGCACAGGAACAGAAGGCCGCAGGCAAGAAAAGTTCGCATGGATACCATTGAAGTCTCCGCAACATCGTGGCACGGGTTTTCAACCCGTGCTGGTGGCGCAGTGCTCGATGATGCTTCAGAGCCGAGGCGTGTCGCCCACTTCGACTACGCTCACCTCGGGCGCGCTCTTGTCCCCTCTCCCTCGTACTCGGGGGAGAGGGTTAGGGTGAGGGGCCGAACGTAGAAGTGCGCCGGATTTCCCGAATCATGTAGGGTGGGTGTACCCGCCCACCGTCCGCCCGAAAAGGAAAACGGTGGGCGAGTACACCCACCCTACATGATTCGGAATTCCGTGTGCCACACCCTCACAACGCCTGCAACTCCTTCATCACGCCCTCGCTCTCCAAGCTCTCCGGCGGCGCGGCCTGCTTCTTCAAATCGCGCCACGCCTTGGCGATCGCCTTCTCATCGATATCATCCATCCGCAGAAATACGCCCTGGCTCTGTTTGGGCGAGAAGAGGTGATGCGCAACGATCCCCACGCGCTCCGCGCCCGGCTCGTCCATCGTACCGCCCGCGCGCTCTTCCAGCCGCGTTAAGACGATGCGAAGCACCTCCGACGGCTTGGGCTCGGCGATCAGGCCCAACACTTCCTCGATGCGCCCGGGCGTAATGAGAAAAACCTTCGCACTGCCCCCCTGCCTGCGCGGGCCGTGCTGGAGGGACAGGTACGCGAAATCCTCCAGCCTCGCGGCGTGGCGGTACGGGCCCTTGCCCAACTGCGACATCTGCTCGATATACGCTTTGATCTTCGCCGCGGTTTCAAACCGCAGTTCAGTCGCCGCGGCCTGCATCCTCTTCGTCTGCTCGCGCAGATGCTCCGCCGGGTCCACCACCGTGCGGCTGCTCCATTCCACCACCCGCCGATACTGCTCGATCGAGATTGACCCGTCGCACGGCGCGGGGCACTTGCCCATCTCCTTGTACGCGCACGCACTGCCATGGGGCGCTTCGGTGAGAATTGGATAGTACCGGCACAGGTCGAACGCGTCTTCGACAATCTCAATCAACCGCCCCGCGGCGTGCTTATCTTCCAGCGGACCGATCAACACCCCCGGCCGCGGCAGCAGGTCGGTCGTCTTCTGATACCGAGGGAATTTCGCGTCCGGGTTAACGTGTACGAACCACGCCGGGCGGAAGCCGACCATCCCGCGGAAGCTTTCAGGGAAGACCGCGCGGGCGGCTTCGTAATAAAGCCAGTCGGCCTCGAAGGCGCTGTCCACCCGCCGCCATCGCACGTGCCGCACCAGTTCGCGGTAGTTGACGCGTTTGGAAATCCCGCCGGTTTCCTCCGCGGGCCCGAGCCGCCGTTTGAGGCTGTATCGAAGGTTTTTCACGCACAAAAGCTGCACGGGCCGGTCTTGGGCGTCCGACAAAAGGTAGACCACCCACGCCGCCGGGGCACGGCGCAGGAACGCCTCGAAATCGCCGGTGGGGTCGAATTCGAGCCGCTGATCGAAGATCGATGGAATTTCCGGCATCTGCTCGAACATGGTAGGATCGGCGCAGGAAAGAAGGAATGGCGCAGTTGGACAGCCGTTGCTAGTTGTTGGTTGCTCGTTGCTGGTGAAGAGAGCGGCCGCGGCTCTGTGCGTTATCACCATCAACCAACAACCTCTCCGCACTGGCAACCATCAACCAGCAACCAGCAATATGAATTTACCCCCTCTCGTCGCCGTGATCATGGGCAGCAAGTCCGATTGGGAGACGATGTCCCACGCGGACGCGATGCTCGAGCAGTTTGGCGTTGCGCACGAGTGCAAGATCGTGTCCGCCCACCGCACACCCGATGTCATGGCGCAATTCGCCAAAGACGCAGAGGCGCGGGGAATCGAGGTCATCATTGCCGGGGCCGGCGGCGCGGCGCACCTCCCCGGCATGACCGCCTCGCACACGATCGTTCCCGTCCTCGGCGTCCCCATCCAGAGCCACGCGCTGCACGGCACGGATTCGCTCCTGTCGATCGTCCAAATGCCCGCCGGCATCCCCGTCGGCACGTTGGCGATCGGTAAGGCCGGCGCGACCAACGCCGCATTGCTGGCCATCGCCATCCTCGCCAACTCCCGGCCCGAGCTTCGGGAAAAACTGCGGAAGTTCCGCGAGGAACAGACGGCGAAGGTGGCCGCGGATCGGCTGGACTGAATGCCGTGAAACCCGAATTCCGAATCCCCGAAACGCGAGCTTGAAATCCGAATTCCGAAAACCGAAATCCGAATCAAATCCCAAATCCGAATGACCAAATCCGAATGCAGAGGGAGCCACGAATGAACACGAAGGGACACGAATGAATTAGGACTTTCTATTCGTGAGAATTGGGGTTCATCCGGGGCTCCCCCCGTTATTCGTGGCATGGGCGCCTCGCCCATGTGCCCGCCGCTGTAGCGGCAAAACACGGGCGGGGCGCCCGTGCCACGAGAGAAGAGAACCCACTTCCAGTGCTTCTCTTCGGAATTCGGATTTCGTCATTCGGATTTGATTCGGATTTCGGTTTTCGGAATTCGGGTTTCCGCCCACGGGTTTCGGGGATTCGGATTTCGGATTTCCCCGTTT
>JAQGHP010000246.1 GCA_028288775.1 Phycisphaerales bacterium
ATGGTATTGATGTTGTACGCGCACCCGGAGCAGGCGGCAGTGCTGCGCAAACCCGAGCGACTCCAAGTCTATCCGGAAGTGCCCATCCACAATTACATCGACTCTTTCGGCAACCGGGTTGGGCAGCTGCTCGCCCCGCCGGGGAAGCTGCGCCTCACCTACGACAACGTCGCCGAGGACAGCGGCCTGCCCGAGCGGAAAATCGACGGCGCCCAATTACATCCGGTCGAAGCGCTTCCGCCCGAGTGCCTGCCGTACCTCCTCGCCAGCCGCTATTGCGAGGTCGATAAGATGTCGCAAATCGCCTGGGACCTCTTCGGCAAAACCCCGCCGACCTGGGAACGCGTGCAGGCGGTCATGGACTGGGTGCATTCCAACGTCACCTTCGGCTACCCGTTCGCCCGCTCCACCAAATCCGCCCTCGAGGTGTTCCAGGAGAAAAAAGGCGTCTGCCGGGATTTCATGCACCTGGCGATCACGCTCCTGCGGGCGCTGAACGTGCCGGCGCGGTACGCGACCGGCTACCTGGGCGACATCGGCGTCCCGCCCGCGCCCTTCGCGATGGATTTCTCGGCGTGGTTTGAAGTCTACCTGAGCGGAAGCTGGTACACCCTCGACGCCCGCCACAACCAACCCCGCATCGGCCGCATCCTCCAAGCCCGCGGGCGAGACGCAGTAGACGTCGCTTTGACCACGAGCTTCGGGCCCGCAAAGCTGGAAAAGTTCAAAGTGTGGACGGAAGAAATTTAGTTGCTCGTTGCTGGTTGCTAGTTGCTGGTGACGGAAGAAGAGAACGATTCTCCTCGCATTCACTAGCAACTAGTAACCAGCAACCAGCAACTACTGTTGTTGTTGTTGATGCTCCACCTGCTGGTTGGGATCCAGGTAGCCCATGCTGCCCGAGGGGTAGGTGGGGATGGCCAGGGATTGAATGCGTTCCGCGGCGAGCTCGGGGGGAATGGACTTCAGCTCTTCGCTGTGTACCGCCACGTCGATCGACTCCTGCACTTTGCCCGAATAGCGGCCCTTGTTGGGGGCGACGTCCTGGTAGTCGCGGCCGATGGCGACCTTTACATAATTCGCGCCGACGAGGCGGTGATTCGCGGGATCGAAGCCCACCCAGCCGATGGAGGGGAATAGCAGTTCACACCACGCGTGGGTCTCGGTTGCGCCGACGTACTTCGAGGCATCGGGGTGAACCAGGCCGCTGATGTAACGCGCGGGGATGCCCAGCAGGCGGGCTGCGCCGATCATGAGCTGCGTGAAATCCTGGCACACTCCGGCGCCTTTTTCGAGGATGTCGGTGATGGGGCTGGTGGCTTTGGTTACGCCTTTTTTGAAGGTGAACCGTTCGTGGATGAGATCGAACAGCCGCATCGCCACCGCGCCCAGCGGCTCGCCTTTGCGCGCCTTCACGTGCTCGACCAATTGCCGCAGCGCGGGCGAATCGACGACCGGGCCGTGGAAATGGCAGAAGTCGTAGGTCTGATAATCGGTGGCCGCGGGCTTGGCGGGCCAGAGATCGGCGTTGCCCGCCGGCGCGGGGATCGGCCGGTCCGTCTCCACCACGCTGGTGGCGACGATCCGGATCTGCTTGTGGAACGACGCCACGGTAAACCAGTGGACGGTGTTCCCCAGCCAGTCGAAATAGTTGTAAGCCGACGTCGGCGGGCCGATGGCCAGCGTAAACGACAGCCGATGCTGGTCCTGCTCCTGGCGCGGGGCCATGCGCAGTTCCATGACCGATTCGCTGATCAGGTCGGTGTAGGTGAGGTCCGTTTGATGGGTGAGTTTGAGGAGCATGGGGAGAGCGACTTCCTAATACAAGAAATACCTCTTCTGCACGGCCAATCCCGCGTCGGCGATTTCGGATTGGATCTTCTGGACGTACGCGGGCACGCCTTCCTTCAAAATTTCCGAGGGCTCGGCGTATTCGAGCTGCGCGTTCAGGCGGCCCAGAACCCGTTCCGCGGGGTCGATCGATAGCGTGCCGGTCTCGTTGCGAATCGCGGCAGTCGCCTCGTGGGCCATGTCCACCGCGTACCGCACACTTCTTGGAAAGCTGCGCTCCAGAATCAAAAACGACGCCACGCGCAGCGGATCCATCTCGCCCAAATAATGCCGGCGATACGCCTCGATCGAACAGCAACTCCGCAACACCGCCATCCACTGGATGTTCCGCAACGCCGCTTCCATCTGCCCGCCCGCGGACTGAAGGATGCTGAACTTCGTCTCGATCACGCGGCAAGTGACGTCGATCCGCTCCAAATACTTGGCCAATTGCGTAAAAAGCCAGCGCTGGTCGTGGGCCAGCGTGTGGTCGGTCAGGCCCTGGAAGAGCATCGAGCCGGTCATCACCTGGCGATAAAAGTCGTCGGGCGATTCCTCGAACCGCGCGGGCGCGTCATCGCTGCGGATCGACCAGTAGAGGGTATTGATCGCCTCCCACATCTCGGCGGAGATGTTCTCGCGGATGCCGCGGGCGTTTTCGCGGGCCCGGCTCAGGCAGGTCAGCAGGCTGTTGGCGTTGTCGCCGTCGAAGGTCATGTACTGCGCGATGCGCGGGCCCAAATCACGCGCGGGGCCTTCGCCCGTCGTGGCGGGCTCGGTGCGCATGATCGTCAGCACGCTCTGCCACTGCTGCTGGAGCAGCTTGGGGGCCAGATCGCCCACGTCGATGAGCAGGTTGGAGTTCACCAGGAGCAGTCGGGCCACGTGCTCGGCCCGCTCGACGTAGCGGCTCATCCAGAACATCGCGTCCGCATCCCGCGCCATCATCGGCCGGGCCGCCTGCGACGCGGAAAACTTCGGGACGGTGGGGAAAGGGATTTGACTCATGAATCAGTTGCCAGTTGTTAGTTGCCCGTTGCCAGTGAAGAGAAGAGCGATCGTATGCCGCTAACGCGCCGCGATCGGCTTTGCGCTGCCGTCTGCCACTGGCAACTGACCACTGGTAATTGGCAACTTTTCTTCTCCGGGCTCTTCTTCCTCAAGGACCCACGTGTCTTTGCTGCCGCCGCCCTGGGAGCTGTTGACGACCAGGCTTCCTTTGCGGAGGGCGACGCGGGTGAGGCCGCCGGGCATGACGATTACTTTTTCGCCGTAGAGGATGTAAGGGCGGAGGTCGATCCGGCGGCCCTCGAAACGGTCGTCAATAAAACTCGGGTGCTGGCTGAGTTCCACCACCGGCTGGGCGATGTAGTTTCGCGGGTCTTCCCTTATCAGTTCGGCGAATTCGTCCCGCTCTTTTTGGGCGGCCTGGTGGCCCATGAGCATGCCGTAGCCGCCGGACTCGTTGGTGCTTTTTACGACCAGCTTGTCGAGATTTTCCAGGACGTACTTGCGGTCTGATTCGCGAGCGCAGATGTAGGTGGGGACGTTGGGCAGGATCGCCTCCTGGCCCAGGTAGAACTTGATCATGTCGGGGACGAAGGGGTAAATCGCCTTATCATCCGCCACGCCGGTCCCGGGTGCGTTGACGAGCGCGACGTTGCCGCAACGGTAGGCGTTCATCAGCCCGGCGACGCCCAGAGCGCTGTCGCCGCGGAAGCAGAGGGGGTCGAGGAAATCGTCATCGACTCTTCGGTAGATCACGTCCACACGGCGCAGGCCGGCGGTCGTGCGCATGTAGACGAAGGCGTTGTCCACGATGAGGTCGCGGCCTTCGACTAGCTCCACGCCCATCTGCCGGGCGAGGAAACTGTGCTCGAAGTACGCGGAGTTGTAAGTGCCGGGCGTGAGCACGGCGATCGCCGGGTCATCCGATTTGGTCGGGGCCAGATGCTTGAGGCATTGCAGCAGGTTGTACGGATAGTCTTCGATCGCCCGCACGCGATATGCGCCGAAGAGGGTCGGGAAGACGCGCTTCATCACGGCGCGGTTTTCGAGCACGTAGCTCACGCCGCTGGGCGTGCGGCCGTTGTCTTCGAGCACGAAATATGCGCCGTTTTTGTCGCGGACGAGGTCGGTGCCGCAGATGTGGATATAGATGTTCTTGGGGACATTGACGTGAAACATTTCGCGCCGGAAGCTCTTTGCGCCGTAGATGAGCTCGGGGGGCACTATGTTTTCGCGCAGGATGCGCTGGTCGCGATAGATGTCCTGGCAGAAGAGGTTAAGGGCGGTGATGCGCTGGACGAGGCCGCGTTCGATCAGGTCCCATTCGTTGGCGGGGATGATCCGCGGCATCAGGTCGAAGGGGAAGATCTTTTCGACGCCGCGTTTGTCGTTGTAGACGGTGAAGGTGATGCCCTGGTTGCGGAAGGTGACGTCCGCCATCCGCACGCGCTTGTTGAACGCGGAGCTGCCAAGGACTTTTAGGCGGCTGGCGACCGCACTGTAATGGGGACGGGGGTGCCCCGGCGCAACGAACATCTCGTCGAACAGGCCATCAACCTGATACTGGTCGAACATCCTCTTGTGGTCCGATCTCCTCTGACACTCGTCCGCCGGGAGGAGATTCTATGGGAAGCACGGTTGGTGGCAAGGGCTTGGGAATGCTGAATGATGAATGCCGAGCGCGGAATTGGGTACATGGGGGATTTGACACGGGCGTGAAACTGGCGAAAGTTGTGTGGCCGGCGGAACGATAAAGGGTTACGTGCGGGACGCCCAATGGGATTGGGGGCGCCCCTCCGGTCCGTACGATTCGGTAATGCCCATCTCATTGAGGAGTTCGGATGCTGCTGACCAAACACGAGGGTGAAACGTTTCAGAACCAGACCGTTTACATCAGTGGACAGGCGTTTATCCGCTGTAAGTTCATCGCCTGCACGCTGGTGCTGCGCGAAACGGTTTACCACCTGCAGGAATGCTCCTTCGAGCGCTGCAACTGGCACGTGGACTGGGTGCTGCTGTGGGGCGGCCCGGAGTCGCTGCGGGAGATCAAGGCGCTGGTAAACCTGATCGAGCAGGCCCAGCAGCAGCTCCCGACCGCCGAGCAGCAGGCCGCCGGCGCGCAGGCCGCGGCCAAGGGCGGGTCGACGCCGTTCGCTTCGTAATTTATTTCGGACAATTCGCGACAGGCGCGGCCGCTCATGCGGCCGCGTTTTGTCATGCGCTGAAGGAGGGGAGTTTCAGATTTCAAATTTGAGAACTCAGATTTCAGATCTGAGATTTCACATCTCGGATTTCAGATCTCAAATTTTAGATTCCCAAATCCCATATCTGAGACTTCAAACCTCAATCCGCGCGTACAATGCGGCGGGCTCTGACTTTGGAACCGCCCCGTTCGCTCGCTGCTGATTCCGAGGCATTCATGCTTTGTCCACCGCTTCGCCGCACCCTCGTCATTTCCATCTTCCTTGCAATCTTCGCAGCGCCCGCGTTTGCACTAGAGTCGGATCAGATCGCCCTGATCGTCAATTCCAACATCCCGGCGGGCAAGGCCCTCGCCGAGTTCTACGCGGCACAACGCCACATCCCCGACGGCCGGATCATCGAAGTCGCCCTCCCCGTCGCCCGACCGAGCGTCCTCACCGAAGACCTCCCCCCCGCCGACTACGACAACGTGCTGGTCCCGGCGATCCGCGGATTCCTGACCTCGCATCACCTGGAGAAAAAAGTCACGTGCCTCGTGACGTTCTGGGGCGTGCCGCTGCGCGTGGATCGGCGGACCATCGGGGAAGCCGAACGCAAGGAAGGCGCTGAGCTCGATGCGCACGTCGCGGAGCTCATGCCGAGGATTCAGCAGCGCGTGAAGGACGCCGAGGCCCTGGTCGGGGAAATCGAGAAGGAATTCCATGCCGGCGAGGCGACCGATCTGGAATCACTGTCACGCCGCGCCGACGCGGCGATCAACGCTGTGCTGCACAAGGTCGCGGCGATTCCTGATCCGAAGACGCGGACTGAAACGTTCGAGAAGGCGCTGGCCGTCGTGGGCGACCTGGGTGGAAAACAGATCGCTTCACAATTGCTCGCCCAACCGGAATTCATGCGGCTGGCCGCCAAAGTGCCCGGCGCACAGGAGCTGATCGAAGCCCGCGAGCACGGCCAATCGGTGCAGGCGAACTTGATGGAATTGCAGCGCCAGGCCGCGGACGCGGCGACGCGCGCGAAAATCCGCCAGATCGTCCGCGACGAGTTGGGCATGGTGAATTACGCCCGGCTGCTGCACGCGCAACTGCGGTCGCTGGACACGACCGAAAGCGAAGCCGCCGTCGATAGCGAATTGTCGATGCTCTGGTGGCCGCAATATCCCAAGGCGCGATGGGCGCCCAATATGCTCCAGTGGCGTGTCCCAAAAAATCCCCAGGCGCTGCACACACTCATGGTCATGCGCCTCGACGGCCCCACCGAGCGGAGCGTCCATGACTTGATCGAAGCCTCGATCAAAGTTGAAAGGGACGGGCTCACCGGCCAGGTGGCCTTGGACGCCCGCGGCAAACCGCCGAGCGAGCCCTACGGCGTCTACGACCAAACCATCCGCAACCTCGCCGAGCTGCTGAAGACGAAGACCAAGCTGAAGGTGACGCTCGACGATCGAGAGCCGCTTTTTCCCGCGCATTCACTGAAAGACATCGCCGTCTATTGCGGCTGGTACAGCCTGCAAAACTATATTCCCCCCGGCCAATTCAACGCCGGCGCGGTCGCCTTCCACGTCGCCAGTAGCGAGCTGGTGAGCCTGCATAAACAGGGTGAGAATGGCTGGTGCCGCGGGCTCATGAACGACGGAGTTGCCGCGACGCTCGGCCCGGTCGCCGAGCCCTACCTCCAGTCATTCCCCCCGGCGGACGAATTTTTTCCGCTGCTGATGACCGGCAAATTGACGCTGGCCGAGGTGTATTGGAAAACCTGCCCGTGGGCGAGCTGGATGCAAACGTGCATCGGCGACCCGCTCTACACGCCG
Organism: Phycisphaerales bacterium; assembly: GCA_028288775.1. Lineage (GTDB taxonomy): Bacteria > Planctomycetota > Phycisphaerae > Tepidisphaerales > Tepidisphaeraceae > RYN-428. The sequence goes on from JAQGHP010000246.1 coordinate 6,848, forward strand.
TACAAAGTGAACCCGCCGTTGAAGGTGGAAGATCTGCCCGAGCCGTTGAGGGCGGTAGTTGAATGACACGGCAATGGCCGGCGGTTTTCTGTGTTTCGCGGCATGCGTGGCACGGGCGGCTCGCCCGTGGGTCACGGTAATCCGTGACGTTCGATCCGTACCCGGATCGAAGAAAGCTCAAGCGCAGCGACCTGTTCGGCGTGGATGCGAAGGGTCGCTTCGCTCTTGCTCTTTTGGCCGGAGTACCGGCCAACGCGGAGTACCGCCACGGGCGGGCCGCCCGTGCCACAAGCGGATGTGAGTCCATTCCTATTTTGTTTTCTATTCTTAGTCTTTCGCAGTATGTGGGATTTTTCGACAGTCGCCGATCACATAGGACAGGCGCTTGCGGCCGCGGAAGACGAACTGCGGCTCGAGCAGGCGGTCTACGGCCTCGACGCCCGCGACGAGCGCGAACTGCAAACGCTCCTCGCCCAGCGACTCGCGACCCACTACTCGGTCGCGCGGGAGGCGCATTACCCATCCGGCACGGGGCGCAAGGCCACGCACCGCCCGCGCTGCGATCTGGTCCTTTCGCCGGTCGGAAAGCCGTTGCGGCTGGATACCAAGCCGCCCGGCTTGTTCGACCCGCCGGACTTCTGCGAGCCATGCGATGCGCTATGGCTCGAAGTGAAAGTAGCCTATCAATTCAAAGAAGGCGGCGAGCGCCACGGCGGCTACGGCGCGCAGTGGCGGCAGGCGGTCGTCGCCGACCTCCGCAAGATGGAAGCCGAGCGCCCCATCCGCGAAGGCGGGCTCGTGCTGATCGTCTTCAACGAGAGCCGCGACGTCCTCGACAAGGACCTCGAGCTCTTCGAGGACATCCTGGCACAAAAAGAAGTTCTCGCCGGCTTCCGGCAGGTCCGCAGCGTTCAGATCCTCGACCGCATCGGCCATCGCCTCTGCACCGCGGCGGTCTGGCCGACGCTCCGCCGGACAAAACCTGACGAATAAAAATCTCCGGCCAAGCGAGCTCGACTGTCCCGCCTTCGGCACACCGTTTGTTACCAACCTCAGCGTGCGATTCGATGAGACAGCATAAATCAGGCGTGTGCGGCGTCGTGCCGCCCGCAAGCCTTCGATGTGCTGAATTCATCTGACGCCGCGAAGCAAAAGGAGAGTCGCTATGTACGGTTTTTTTAGCCTCGGTGTGTTGTTCCTTGTGATCGCCCTGATCGCCTACGCCGTCGGCGCCCGCGGCACCGCGGGAATGAGCGCCAGCATCGGCCGCCTGTTCCTGGTTGTGGGCTTGATCCTGTTCGTGCTGTTCATGGTTGTCGGCGCGTTCAGACCAGTCGGTTGGGGGTGGTAGATGCGCGATGGCCATGGGAGCGGAGCGGAGCCCCTGGCAATCTGATGCACGAGCCGGCCGCGGCGTTTGCTTCTTGCACGCGTTGCGGCCGGCTGCTATGTCAGACGTCCGCATGGCCCGTGAAGAGCGATCCGCCGGGTTTATCATTTTCTTCCGCCCCGGTGCGGACGGGCCGCGGAGCGAACCGGAGTTTCTCCTGCTCGATTACGGCCGGCATTGGGATTTCGCCAAAGGGCATGTCGAAGCCGGCGAGGACGACCTGGCCGCAGCCCGGCGCGAACTGCTCGAAGAAACCGGCATCGCCAACGCCCGCGTCATTCCCGGCTTCCACCAGAAAATCACCTATTATTTCCGCCATAAGCGCCGCGGCCTGGTGCGCAAAACGGTGATTTTCTGGTGGAAGCCGGGAATGACGCGGGCG
>JAQGHP010000263.1 GCA_028288775.1 Phycisphaerales bacterium
AATCCGTTCCATGTGCCATACTACCCCTTGTCCACTTCCTTGTGGTTTTAGAATAACTGGTCCAGCACGTTTTCCATCGGCATCTGCACGCACGTAAAGATCGGCGTGTCGCGCTGGGTGTATTTGCTGCTCTGGGTTTCGCGCAGCTCCATGACGAGGTCGAGGAAATCCTTGGGCTCGTCGCTTTCGAACGCGACCACGAAATCCTGGTCATCGAGCCCGAAGCTATACGTCGTGTTCAGCTTCACGCTCGGGTACTTGTTGCCGACCTTAATGTGCCCGTCCATGATTTCCTGCCGCTCGGGCAGCGAAAGCAGGTACCAGTCGCGCGTTTTGACGAAAGGGTAGACGAACAGGTATTTGCGCTTGCCGGGGATGATGTGCGTGCGGCTCTCGACGGTGTGGAACGGGTCGAGCTTGTCGATGTACATGCTGCGCTTGGTCATCGAGACCATCGAGTGCGGCGTAGAGAGGAACGCGCCCATCCGCGATTTATTAATCAACTGAGTCTGAGCCTGAAAATCCTCGGGCGATTGGCCGATGCGCCACAAAAGAAAATCGGTGTCGGGGCGCAATCCCACCGTACTGTAAGTGAGGCAGATGAGCCCCTGCCGGGGTGATTGGAAGAGACACAGGAACTCGCTGCGCGCCTGGATCTTTTCGTGGTCGTTGAGCCGGCGGAATTCGGGATCGAGCTTATAGAACGCGAAATTGACGAACTGCCGTTGCACGGCCGGTGCGGAAGCGGACTGTGTTTGGCCTGCGGCCTGCGGGCGGCCGGGGGTGGTTGTCGGGGTCGTGGATTGGGTCATGATGAATACTCCCATGCAATCGTCCTCGCCCGTAAGGAGGGCGAAGGCACTCGGTAACACATTAAGGGTATGGCGTTTTATCGGCCACGGCAACAGCGGGCAATGATCCGCGGCGATTCGGGCCAGAGCGGGCTGCCGTCGTAATTGCCAAATAGATGCTCGATTCGCAACCCGTTCCGCTCCACCAACAGTTCCAACTCGCGGGGAAAAACGTAGGCCATGTCGAACTCGGTGCGTTCCCGGTGCTCGTGCCCCTTTTCGTCAAACCAAACATAATGGAACGTCACCCGCTGCACCTGCGGCGTGATGCCCCGGCGGACGTCGATCGTCTTCATCACCGTGCGATCGCAAGGCGGCACGTAAAACGCGACCGGGTCCACCTTGGCAAGCGATGACCTCGCCAGGAGCTTGAAATCCGGCTGAAAGATGTCGATCCACAGACGCCCGCGCGGCTTGAGATGCCGAATAGCGCTTTGTAACACGGCGTCCTGCTGTTCGATTGTGGTAAACGCAAGGAACGTGTTGAACAAGATGCATGCCCAGTCAAACCGCCGGCCCAGGTCCAGCTTGAGCAGATCCCCTTTGATGAGGGAAAGCTGTCGGTCGCTAAGTCCGACCGCATCGCGCTTCCGGCGGGCGATGGCGAGCATGTCCGCCGCGTAATCCACGCCCACCACCCGGTGCCCGGCCTGCGCCAACGGAATGGCCGCCCGCCCGGTGCCGACCGCCATTTCCAAAATGCTCTGCCGCCGCTTGGGCAACTGCCCCATGAAAAACGGCACGTCCTGCTCCAGCATCGCGTGGTGCGCGTTCTCGGGGTCGTAATACTCGGCGATGGCTTTGTAGCGTTTGGATGACATGGTATTGCGGCAAGCCGGCGACGGCACTTATCGCCGGGGAGCCGAAGGAACACAAGAATCGACGTGAGCCGCAATCCCGCACGCACACCACACCACTCCCGTGGCACATTTGGAGCATTGTGGTGCGCGTGCCGACAAGTGACGCGAAGGCGCCCCGACATTGCCGCGCGACATTGCGCGACGTGGCGCGACAGTTTGGGGGTCGCGCTCAGCCCGCATACCCGCCGCAACCGCAGTCCCGCCCCGCCCTTGCGAGCATTCCCCTTCGAAGAATCTGCACGACCTGTCGCGCCGGAGTTTTGCCGCGCACCCCCCCGCCGAGCCTCCGCACGACCCCTGCACGACCCATGCACGATGTGCGCGGCCCAACCGCGTCTTCGACAGCGCCAGAGGGGTGCCATGCACGAATTTGCACGAGTTTGCACGAACTTTTCGATGGGTTGCAGCAGATACATGACAAACAGCGGATCGCGGGGTAAGGCCTTCCGCCCCTTTTTCGGTTGTCGTTCCGATTGAAAGCACGGGTGCCACAGGGGCGCGGTACGCCGAGACCCGTGCTGCTGCTCCTCCCACAAGTACAGGTCTGCGATGCCTCGTTGTTCCAGGCAACTTTCGCGCAGATTTCGCCACCGCCTTGGGAATACTGATGCCTAGCGGGGAAGCCCCCGTTGCCCATTTCTGCAAGAGGTCAAAATCGGGGCAACCATGGGCAATGATGGGCAATGGGCCCCCGGACAACGCGATGCACTTTCCTACGCAAAGATCCATTTGAAAAAGACTTACGAGAATTCATCCGCGATCCCTTTTCGGATCGTTTTGCAAGCGAAATATTAGGCAATATCATGATAAATTGCCCCTCTTTTGCCCCTGAATTGCCCGTCTATTGCCCCAATCCGGCGCGCGATGGGCAATGGACCCACGACCCCCTTCTCCCCTTTTTACCTCATTCCCGCGGGTCACTTCCGCTGGCGGTGCATGGCATCGCCGCACGATTAAGTAAAACGTCGCAACGACAAGAATATTCTGCCGGCCCCGAATCAGTGATCGGGCGGCGCTTCGGCGCCGGTAGAGTCTGTTCCGATCAGTGTCGCGCGCAGCGGGTTTCCGAAGCTCTCGCCGCTTAATTTCTTCCCGTCGCTTGAAAGCGTCAGGCGATCTTTGGGACCGTTGTGATCGAGCACCACAGTGCTCCCCTCTTTGGTCCATTTGCCCTTTTCGCCCCTCGCATTCACCAGGGTTCCATCGGTCAGCAGCCAATCCTTCATCGATCCGCCCGGATAAACAAATTGCCAGAGTGAGTATCCTAGTTGCGTCGCCTTGCTCTTCCCCAAAAGCTCGTCAATTCGGATCATCGCCAACTTGATCTGTGCATCAATTGCATTGGCTTCCGGCAAATTCGCCGCCTTCGTTGCCATCGCCATGGCCGGTTTGAGCTTGTCGATCAGTTTGTGCTCAGCGGCGAGCCGGGCTTCTTTATACGCCTTCTCGGCAGCTTCGGTGCTCTTGTCGTATTCCCTTAACGCGGCAACGGCGGCGGGCAACTGTGGCTTCTCGACGGGCTTGGCGTCGTCGGCGGCAACCGACAACGCGCAAAACATCACCATTCCAATGACCGCGGCTTGACGCAACATGGCGATGGCTCCTCTGATAATGGGGATCACGGCAACCGTATCGTCCGCAAGCAAAGTGTGCAAGACAGCTTCGCGATAGTCACTTCGCGCAGATGCCGTCACGAAAGGCCCCGCGCGACAATGTCGGAAACATCGGCAACGATCGCCCGCCCCATTGCGGCCGCCGGAGGGGCGAAGGGGGACATCACCACTTCTTGCCGCGGAAGCAGCGACGTTCCCCCTTCTCCGTTCCGATGAATTGTACCAGCACGCGGAACTCGGGAGTGAAGGTCACAGGGCGTTGAACACCGCCCCGCGGTCGCCGCGGAAACCGTGCGGGTCCCCTGTCGCCCGGCGTCGCCCCCCTGTTGCTTACGCGGTCAGATATGCGGCGTTCCGCCGCGGAGTGAACGGAAGCCCGCCGCCGGGCGACGACCCGCACGGTTTCCGCTCGATCATCTTGACATGGACGCCGCCTCGCGCGGAGCGTCGGCGCGAATAAAACTCCGCGCCCAGCCGCCGTTCCTTACTTTCCGGTTGTCGCCACGGCCAATGCTCCGCACTCGGGACATCGCTCCGGCGTAGCGCGGAGGTCGTAGCCGCAGACTCCGCATTTTGGCTCCCGGCAGCGGCGTCGCTTCACATTCTGTCTGAATCGCGTCAGCGACCAGCAGACTGGGGCGATTGCCAGCATTCCAGCGATCAACCGGTATCCTATAAAAATGGTTGTTATGCCGGTCGGCTTTGTCGTTTTTAAAAGCAGGATACCCGGCAGGTCCGAATCGCGAATTGGATGTGTAGTTTGCAAAAGAGCGATTCCCGGCAGGTCCCACGCGCGAGAAGTGCTTGCTCATGAACACATTAAGAATTATTGCATTAAGATCGTGTTTGCCCTCCGTGGTGAACCTGAACGCCCCATCCGCTGTTGGAACATCGGCTCGTGCAAATATCGCAACGCCTCGGTCTGACGCAACGACCGCTGAGCTTTCCTGTGCGCCCCAGAAGGCTAGATCGCACCTCCAGTAACTGCGCACCCACTGCACGCACGTCGCCACGCACAGCAGCAGCGACAGCGCGGATAGAAGCGTGAAGAAACGGCCTCTCATGCCTACACTTTGGCCTCCGGCATCGCCCCACATTCCGGGCATTGATCGAGCGTGGCGCGGAGGTCGTAGCCGCAACGGCGACACATTCCAGGAATACGGCCGCGACGCCACCAATGCCGCTTGATCCAGATAGCGGGAAGCACCGAAAAAATACCCGCCATCGACCAGCAGGGAACCGCAATAGCCCATGCGATGGCACCTGTTTTGGTGACGAATTCTCCGTAGCCGAACCAAAGGGAAGACCGGGATAGGTTCGGATCAAGGCCGTGGTGGGTCCATCCCTTGAAATCTTCCAAGAAGCCAGTCACGTCGTAGTGCTCAGAGGGCTGGCGATCAATAAAAAACCGGCCGGAATGTACGACCACCAGGTATTCGGAATCTGCGGTGGTAAACGTCCAGTTGTCAAATTGGGGATTGCGATCCCATTTACTCCGCACCCACAGCGCGCACGTCCCCACGCACAGCAGCAGCGACAGCGCGGACAGGAGCCCGAAGAGGCGGCGGACCATTCGATGGATTGTACCAGCGCGTGGAGTTCGGGATTGAAGTTCACCGAAGGTTGAGCACCGCCCGGCCGTCGCCGCGGAAACCGTGCGGGTCCCGGAGTCGCCCGGCGACGCCCCCCTGTTGCTTACGCGGCGAGATATGCGGCGTTCCGCCGCGGAGTGAACGGAAGCCCGCCGCCGGGCGACGACCCGCACGGTTCCCGCTCGGTTCCCCGCGAAATCGACGCCACCGATCGCGGCGGGTCGGCGCGACCAAAACTCCGCGGCGGCCGGGCGCGGGCCGCGGGCGGGTGGCCGCGAAGGGCGGGCATCCTTTCGTCCCGGCGGCGGAACGCCGCGACACCCGCCGCGAAAGCAACAGGGGGGCGACCTTCGCGGCCAAGGGACCCACCCGCAGCCCGCGCCCGGCCGCCGTTCCTTATTTTCCGGTTGTCGCCGCGGCCAACGTCCCACATTCCGGGCAGCGGTCCGGCGTGGCGCGGAGGTCGTAGCCGCAGCGAACGCACTTGGCCGTCTGCGGGAGCGTTCTCCTTGCGAGTATGATCGCGCGAGCCGATCGGAGGGGATGAATTCCCAAAAGAATCGCGACGAACCAGTAGGGAACAACCAGCCTCCATTGCTGGAGAGAATGTCGAAAGCGGTCTCTCCCCCACCGAAAATCAAGGAATCGCGAGCTTGGCGGAATCCACATATATACCGCTCCATTAGGGCCGTACCATTGAATGGCTCGGGCATCAATGCGTTCCGGTTTGTTTTCACCGAACACGACGCAGGCTTGAAATCCATTTGGCTCGGACGCCAGGCTTAGCGTGTCATGCGATGGGGCGATTGAGATTTCGTATCCCACGGAATCACTTCGTTGCCACAAGACAAATGTCCCCACGCATAGAAGAAGCGACAGCGCGGACACGAGCGTGAGGAGGCGGCGTCTCATGCGTTCACCTTCCTTTTACCTTCTCGTCCGCCGGCACCGCCCCGCATTCCGGCCACCGTCTCGGCGTGGTGCGGAGGCCGTTGCCTTCAGTCCCCAAAACGCCTACCGGTTATCGTCCTCGCGCGTGCCCACGCTCCGATAAATGTGGCTCGACAGCGCCCGCTCGGCGAGGCGCGATCGAATCTCCGAACAATCGAGCAGCATGCCCACGCCGTGCTTAAACTTATTGCCGTAGTAGTCCTCGCCCCAAACGACCGGCTCCACGTCCACGGGTGCGGCGGCGTCCTCGGGCGCATGCGCCCCGCGCAGGTCGATGGGCCCCGACGGGTCGAACGGCCTCTTCTGGTCAACGAATCCGACCGCCAGGATCCAGCGACCTTTGTAGTCGTCGGGAAGCACCTTGCATGAGGTGTTTATTTCCACGAGGCAGTATGGGAATTGGCCGCGCCAGGTGGTGACGATCCCTTCGCGGAGCATGCGGCCTCGACGGTCAAAGACCCTGAGTTGGTACTCCTCGCCGAAGAGTCCGCTCCCCCTCGCGGAGAGCACCACCAACTGCTCGCCGAGGTCCGGGCCCCTGTCCCACAGGGCACGGTATTGGCGCATGGAGAAATCGTCTTCGCCCGGGACCAGCATCCGCATGCGGCCGACCGACTCGGCGCCTCGGAAATCAACCGAACGCCCCGCGACAGACACCCGCGCGACGTGCTCTGCGTGCGTGCATCCAATCGCACACCCGATCAGTGACAGGATAATGACGCAACGCATCCCACGCGGCACCTTCCGCGGGCGGCGACGAGACGGGCCCAAGACGGCGGACAAAAGCGTGAAGAAGCGGCGGATCATGCGTTCACCTTCTCCCCTTGCGGCATCGCCCCGCACTCCGGACAGCGCTCCGGCGTAGCGCGGAGGTCGTAGCCGCAGGTGGTGCAGATGCCCGGGCTTCGCCTTCGCCATTTCCACACCCGGCGGGCGGACCAGGCCAGCGGCAATGCGGCGGTCGCGACTGCCGCCAGCGGGTAGGATACGCTCCGCGCCGCACCGTACGGCGTAACGCCATGGGCGTAAGAAAACGAAATAAACGGAGGCCATCCGCTTGCCGAAATGGGCCCGGCCAGGCTCAAGCCTTCGCGGGAGATCAAGATCCGCCGATCCGTGCCGTAAATGTCAAAGATGACGGAGTAGTTCGGGTCCCGTGAGCTCTGCACCCACATTTGCACCACCGCCAAAGACAGCAGCAGCGACACCGCGGACAGGAGCGTGAAGAGGCGGCGGATCACGCGTTTACCTTCTCCCCCTGCGGCACCGTCCCACATTCCGGGCAGCGCCTGGGCGTAGCGCGGAGGTCGTAACCGCAGGAGGAGCACACTTTTCGGTCGGCGGGCTTTCGACTCGCCAGTCGTTCGCAGAGCCCCGCCGAAAGGAAAAAGGCGGCGCACAAAGACCATAGCGGCACGATCACGACGACGTGCCGCTCCGTCCCGCCGAGGGAGCCGGCGTGGAAATTGAACCCGGCGGATCTCCATGCGCCGCCGGTTTCCGCAAGATATTTGTTGGGAATCATAAACAGCAACGTGTAATCAAACGGGTTTGTGGTTCTGAACAACACGATTCGGCCGCCAAAGCTGCCCGCGCCGAACCACCCGAACCCAGTCGCGCGCGCCAGCGGCCAACCGTCTTTGGGCAAATCCCCACACGCCCACACCCCCGCCGATGCCACCAGCAGCAGCAGCGACAGCACGAACAGGAGCGTGAAGAGTCGGCGGACCATCCAACGGATTGTACCAGCGAGATCGGAAGCGGCGTTCGCCCCCACCTTCGACACCGCCGGCCCATCCCGGACCAACCGGCCCCGAGCCCGCATCAGCAGCAGGCCCAGTCCGCCGATGGGCGGCCGCCGGCCCGGCCCTCCCGAGATCGTGCTTTCAAAGTTCGTGAAAATTATCACATGCCCCTCCCCCGCGGCTATACTTTCAGTAGGCTGTGAAAACAAGGAGCCGACATGTCCATCGCACAACTCGTTCCGGTCGTCCCTTCCCTTCCCGCCAAGCCTCCGCGGCCGCATGAGATGGCGCTGCGGACGGCGCAGGATTTGTTCATTCGGCGATGGGGGGAAATGGGGCAGACCTGGGGAATCAATCGCACCATGGCGGAGATTCACGCGTTTCTCTACATCACCGGCATGCCGCAATGCACGGATGACGTGATGGAGCGGCTGAACATCAGCCGGGGGAACGCCAGCATGAGCCTGCGGGCCCTGTGCAACTGGGGCATCATCGAGCGGCAGCACAAGCGCGGCGAGCGGCGCGAATACTTCGTGAGCCTGTCGGACGTGTGGGAGATGTTCTCGATCATCGCCGCGGAGCGCAAACGGCGGGAGATGGACCCGGTGCTGGCGACGATCCAGGAATGCCAGCGGATGCTCGCCGAGGCGTCGCTGGGGAAAGCCGCGGCCCGGCAGGAAGACGTCGCCCTCACCCGTCAGCGGC
>JAQGHP010000279.1 GCA_028288775.1 Phycisphaerales bacterium
CCCGCTGAAGGTGGGGGGCCGGGCGACGGGTACGCTCGAGGTTTATCACCGGGAAAAAACGACGTGGACTGACCAGCAGGTCGCGCTGGTGGAATCCCTGGCCGCGCAGGCTTCGGTGAGCCTTGAGGCGGCGGAATTATTCCAGTCCGTGAGCCGGGAACGCCGGCGGTTTGAAACGGTGCTGCGGACGGTGCCGTTCGGCATCGCCGTCGCCAACGCCGACTGCACCGACATCCGAATGAACCCCGCGGGGGCATTGCTGTTCGGCACGGCGGTGGACACGAACGTGGTGGGGGAAATCGCGAACTGGAAGCTCTTTCAGGACGGCCGTCCGCTTTCGGCCGAACTCTTCCCGCTGATGCGCGCCTGTGGCCAGGGGAGTGAAGTGGTGGCCGAGGAACTGGAAGTGCTCTCGCCCTCGAAACGAAGATTGGTGGTGCTCGCCCACGCCCGCCCGATCCGGGACGCTGAAAGCCGGATGCTGGGCGCGGTCGCGGCCTTCGTGGACATCACGGCCCAGAAGGACCTGCAGCGCGAAATCGACCTCCGCCGACGCGAAGCAGAAGAGGCGTCCGTGCGAAAGACCCGCTTCCTCGCCGCCGTCAGCCACGACATCCGCACCCCGGCCAACGCCATCAGCCTGCTCGCCGAGCTGGTGCGGCGAACCGCCGCCAACCCGGCCCACTATGCGGAGATCCCCGAGCTCGCCCGCGAGCTACATTCCAGCGCCCTGTCGCTGGTGAACCTGCTGGGCGACGTCCTGGACATCGCCCGCTTCGACAGCGGCAGGGTCGAATTGCAGGAGACCGAATTCTCGCTGGGCGAACTACTGGCCGAGGAGCACCAGCAGATGCAGCCGCTGGCCCGGGAGCGCGGGATCGAGCTCCGCTGCGACGCGCCCGCCGAGCACGTGCTGCTCCGCACCGACCGCATCAAGCTCGCCCGCATCCTGGGGAACCTCATCGGCAACGCCATCAAGTTCACGGACACCGGCGGGGTTCGCGTCGAAGCCCAATGCCTCGACGGCCGCGGCGTGCAGATCCGCGTGGTGGACACGGGAATCGGCATCCCCGATGAATCCCTCCGCCACATCTTCGACGAGTTCTTCCAACTGCGCAACCCCGAGCGCGACCGCAACAAGGGCAGCGGCCTGGGCCTCACCATCTGCAAGCGCCTGGTGGACGCGATGGGCGGGGAGCTGGAAGTTCAAAGCACGATTGGCACGGGAAGCACATTCACCGTAACCCTCCCGCCGACATGCGTGCTGCGATAGGGCACTACTCGATTACGCTTCCGCAGGCTGGGCCACGGGCTGATCGAGATAGAGCTCGTCGGTGTCAGAAGAATACCCCAGCAGCTCCGCGAAGCGGCCCCAACTGATGATGGTTTTGGTCAGCGTTTCCACGTCCTCCGTCGGCAGCCGGATCACCAATTCCTCCTGCACGATCTCCTGCGGCAGGCGGTTACCCTTCGCCTCTTTGAGCATCTGAACGACATACCGGAAAATCCCCAGTTTCTGAAGCTGCTGGTTCAGAAGGGCCTTGCGCCCATTGATGTCGGCATCGAGGAACTTGGCGCCCAATGGCGTGAGCGTCACCCGATTCTTTGGAGTGTCCAGGAAGTCCAGCATCTCGCCGACTTTCACCACCGCAAGCGTGTGGCCGAAGTCGTAATCGGTCAGCCCGTCGAGGCGGAATACGTCCATGCCTCCGCCGTTGTCGCGGAGGATTTCCATTAGGCCGAACGCTTCGCCGAGGTTGACGCTGGGTACCGGCTCGCAGGCGAGCATGTCCGCCGCCGACGCGGCTTGCGCCTCCGCCGGCACTTCGGGCAAATGTTCCGACACGATGATGTCGTGCAGCCGCTGCACCAGCCCCAAAAACTGCGGCGACTGGTAATTGCGCGGGTGCGGCACCGTGTTGGGGATGATCTGCCGGATGTGCCCGGGCTTGGTCCCCATCACCACGATCCGGTCGGCAAGGAACACCGCCTCCTCGATGATGTGCGTGATCATCATGATGCTGCGCAGCCCCGTACCCGAATGGCTGCCGCCCCCAGCAGTCGCCTTTCCGTTTCCCGCGCCACCGCCATTGCCATTTGCGGGCTTCCCCTCGTCGCCCGTCCACAGCCGGTAGACTTCGCTGCGCAAGCTCTCGGCGGTGAACACGTCCAGGGCGCTAAACGGCTCGTCCATGCAGAGCAGTTCCGGCCCGCGCGCCAGCGCCCGGGCGATGCCCACGCGCTGTTTCATCCCGCCCGAGAGCTCCTTGGGGTAAGCTTCTTCGGAGCCGTCGAGGCCGACCATGTCGATGCACTTGGCGATCCGCGCCGCCGCGGGTTGCGGGTCGAGCCCCAGCCCGTTGAGCGCGACCTGAATGTTCTCCCGCACCGTCAGCCACGGGTAGAGCGCGAAATTCTGGAAGACGATCGAGATGCCCGGATGAATTCCCTTGAGCGGCTGTCCGTGCGCCAGCACCTGCCCGGTCGTCGGCTTAAGCAGCCCCACCAGCGCGCGGAGCAGCGTGCTCTTTCCGCACCCGCTGGGCCCGAGAATCGCAACGACCTCGTTGGCATTGATCGCCAACGAAACGTCTTCCAAAGCCGGCCGCCCGTTAAAGACGACGTTGAGGTTGCGGCATTCGCAGATGGGAGAGTCAGATGCGGGCATTGCAACTCGCTTTATAGGACGTCATTCACGGAAATCCGAATTCCGAATCCCCGAAACCCGAATCAAATCCGAATGACGAAATCCGAATTCCCAAACCGGGGGGAGCCACGAATGAACACGAATGGGTACGAATAAGAAGTCCTAATTCATTCGTACCCATTCGTGTTCATTCGTGGCTGCCTCTGCATTCGGATTTCGTCATTCGGATTTGGGATTTCATTCGGGTTTCGGGGATTCGGAATTCGGATTTACTTCCGGCACCATCAAACATTCAAGCTGTACCTATCCTCGGCCAGCCGATACATCCGCTTCCAGAAGAAACGGTTGATCAGCACGACGAATACCGCCATCGTCACCACGCCCGCGGCCAGCAGGGAAAAGCTGCCGTTGGCGGTGGCCTTGCTGATCGTCGAGCCCAGGCCGAAGGCGGAAAGCGTATCGCCCTTGAGCTGCACGTATTCAGAGACGATGGTCGCGTTCCACGCACCGCCCGCCGCGGTCACCAGGCCCGTTACCAGATACGGGAACGTGCAGGGGAGGTAGAGGCGCTTCCATTTTTCCCACCGGCTCATCCGATACACGTCGCAGACTTCCCGCAGATCGCTGGGGATCGCGCTCGCCCCGGCGATCACATTAAAAAGGATATACCACTGTGCTCCCAGAAGCATCAGAGCCACGCAACCGGCAGTGAACGGCACGTGCAGTGCGAGGATTGCCATCGTCACCAGCGGGAAGAGCATCGGCGCGGGGAAGCTGGCCACCACCTGAATGATCGGCTGGAGCTTGGCCGACCACCGCGGAGAAAGCCCGATCATGATGCCCGCGGGCAACGCCCACGCCGCGCCCAGCGCCACCGCCGCGGTCGTCCGTAGGAACGACGCACCGAGCGCCATGACGACCGATACCCAGTCTTCATGATCGTAAATTGATTTGGGCTCGGCATGCTCGTACAGGGGAAGCGCGGTCAGTAGCTTGATCAGCTCCCATGCCCCCCATGCCGCGCCGAGCGCGATGATCGCCAGCACGCCCCATTTGAGCACCGCCGCCAATACCGACCCCGCGCCCGCCGCTTTCGCGCTGCGCTTCGGCGGGGGGGAGGCGTATTCGATCGTCGGCCCCGGGCGCGCCGGCGTCTGGACCGGCGTCGTCGTTTGCAACGGCACTGCCGGCAGCGGCGCTGCGGTCACCGACTTGGGGCGTCGCCTCACCAGCCCCTTTACGCGCAAATACATCCGCGAGCGCCGAAGCAGATTGAGCATCCACGATTCCCGCATCTCACTCTGCGCCGAATCTTCCATGCGAAACCGCTGGCTCCACACGACGATCGGCTGCCAGAAGAGCTGATCGACCGCGACGATCATCACGACCATCGCCACGATCGCCGCGATCATCGCCGGCACGTTGTATTCGTTGATCGCCTGCTGCATGTACGAGCCGATGCCCGGCAAACGGTAGTCGTTCTTGCCAAGCGTGAACGCCTCGTTCACGGTCAGGAAAAACCATCCGCCCGCCATCGACATCATCGAGTTCCAGACCAGCCCGATCATGGCCGCGGGCACTTCCAGAAGGCGAAAGGTCTTCCACCCGCTCAGCCGCTGAATGGCCGCCACTTCGCGCAGCGGCTGCGGGATTCCGCGCAGGCTCCCGTGGAAGCTGAAGGTCATGTTCCAGACCTGCGCCGTGAAGATCATGATGACGCAAGCCAGTTCCAGCCCTAGTTCGCTGGTGGGAAACAGCCGCACCATCGCCAGCACCAGTCCCGGCAGGAACCCGAGCACCGGGATTGCCTGCAGCACGTCCAGCGCGGGGACCATCACCTTCTCCGCCCGATGGTTGTGGGCGGCGATCGTTCCGTAGACGAGCGTGAAGATAAGGGACAGGAAATACGCCGCGAACCCCCGGCTCAGGCTCATCAGCGTGTACTTGGGCAGTACCCAGAACGAAAGGCTGATGACGGTCGTCTGCGTATAGGGCGCGGACACCCGCCGGCCCATCATCACCAGCAATCCGATAATCGACCCGGCGAAGAAGAGAAAGGCAAAATCCGCGAGCAGCCCCGTGGGCGCCTTCAGCGCCTCGCGCACCCGCCTCGTATGAAACAACACCAACGGCATCCGCTGCTCCCGCACGAAAAACCCGGAACCCGGCGGATGGTAGCATGCATTACTCAAAACGGAACCGACCGCGGGCGTGAATCCCCGGCGTTTTACCGCTCCTCCGATGCTCCCACCGCAGGCCGAGTCGTCGGCTTGGGCGCGGGCCGCGTCTGGGCACCGTGGATCTTGTCATATAGCCCTTGAATGGCCTCCAGCGGATTATCGATCGCGGTATCGGAGGGGGTGGTCTGCGTGACCTTCACCTCGCCGGCCTTGGTGCGGGTGAATTCGTGAAGGGTTGCCCCATCCGCTCCGACGTAGCGCACGGTGGCAAGGTCGGGTGTGAGATCGAAGTGGACGAAGCCGTATACCGTGCGGGAGAAGGGGCCACGGTTATCGCGGATGAGCGGGTGGGCGTGCGCGCCGCCGCCCCCGGCCAGGACGAACGATTCCTTCCATCCCTTTACTTCCAAGTGCTGGAGGTTGTGGTCATGGCCACAGAGATAGAAGTCTACATGCTCCTTCTCAAACACCGCGCCCCAGTCTTTTTGTAACACCCCGTTATCCGCCGCCGCCCCGTTGCTGAAGAGGGGATGATGCGCCACGCAGATCGTCCACGGCGCACGCGGCTTGGCCAGTTCCTCGGCGACGAATTTCTTTTCCAGCGCCCATTCGATCGCGGTAAGGTTCGGCTGATCGCTGTCGAGCATTAGCGCCGTCACCAGCGGCTCCTTCGCCGGCAGATCCACCCGGTACCACCGCGCAGGCAGCTTCCACCGCGACTGCGGATGCACCCGGGCATAGGCGAGCTCGATCAGGTACTTGTTCTGGTCGTAGTCGTGATTGCCCAGCGCCGCGTAGAAGGGGAAATCGAGCCGCTTGGCGTCATACATCTGCTCGAAGAGCGTCTGCCAGACCGGATCATCGACGCCCGACAACGGCACATAAAAATTATCCCCCGCCGACAGCAACGCCGCGAACGGCGTCTTCCGTGCCGCGACATACTTCGCCATCGCATCGGCGACATTCTTCTGCGCCGGCTTCCCCTCGCCCCAGTCGCCCATTGCCAGCAAGTTCAGCTCCCGCGCAGGCGGCGCAGTGTCGGCAGGGCGGGTGTCTGGCGACACGGGTACCCCGGCCTTTTTCGGAACTGTCGTTGCCGATGACGGCGCGGGTTTGTCACACCCGATTGCGATCCCGCATCGCCCGCTCGCCTCTTCAAGGACGTCCCGTTTTGCGGTTCCCGCTCCCTCGTACTCGGGGGAGAGGGTTAGGGTGAGGGGCCGAACGTCGAGTTGCGCTCGAGTTCCAAACCTCGTAGGGTGGGCGTACTCGCCCACCATTTGACATTCGAGCGGCCGACGAACGGTGGGCGAGTACTCCCACCCTACACGATCTTCTTGCGAGTCACACAACTTCGCGTCTGGTCCCTCGCCCCTGACCTTTCCCCCGAGTACGAGAGAGAGGGAGAGCGCCGTCACCCACAAAACCGGCGCGAGCCAATCAGTAGCGCGGCTAGTCAACAATCGCTTCACTCCCCACGCTCCTTCCGTAACCCGCCCCCGGGCACGCCATGCTCCACCCCCACATCGGGCGGCTGCGCCAACGCCGCCGGCACCTCCCGGCCGTCCTTCTCGAACAACACCGCCAACCCCCCGGGGCACTGGAAGCGGTCTCGTTCCGCGCTAAATTGTTTCGACCACGCCAACATCGGATCGAGCTTGTGCAGCCGCTTGTCGTGCGGGAATGACCAGACGATCCAATATCGATTCCACGGCACCCGGTCTGCCGCGTCCATGTCCCATCGCACCCGCGTGTCTCCAGCGGGCCAGTAGCATTCGAACTCGCGCTGCTCGAGCGCATAGATCCCGTCATCCGCCCGCATGTGCTCGCGGACATACGCGGCGACCGGGCGTAAATTCCCCCGGTTGCGCGGGACGATCACGTGCAAGCCCGCCCAATACGCCGCCACGGCCAGAACATACCCCGTCGGAACAAGCCCCCACGGCCCGACGTACTTCGCCAGCCCCGCAAATACCCACTGCAGCCCGATCGCCGTCAGCAGCAACACCGGAGCGGCAAGGTACGTGCTGAGCCGTGCGCCATCGAACGGATACCGGTGAGCCGCGGCCGCGAGAATCGCCATCCCGATCGGCCCCGCGACAATCCCCAGCACCTGCCCCTTCCCCGCGCGTGCGAGCGCGATGATCCCCACGACTACCGCCAGCAGCACCACCGGTCCCGCCGCCGGGGCGGCGTAGTTCGCCAGCGAATGCGTCTGATGCAGGAACCACCGCGGTATCGAAAGCGGATGGTGAAAGTCCACGAACGCATCGTTCCAGTAGTTGACCAGATACGAATCCCGCTGCGCCTTCACCGAAGCAAGCAAGACCTTCAGGAACGACGCGCCCACGGGAAGATTGCAAACCAAATAAACTACGCCGCCGCGCAAGCTTCGCCCCACGACCGCCGGCATCAATGACAGACTGATGGCCGCGAAGACCAGCACGGCCGAGTAAGAAAACCAGACCGCCACCGTCGCAACCGCCGCCACCCAGACCATGCGCCTAGTCGCCGACTGATTGGCCCGCATCCCCACGCCAAGCAACAGAAGCAAGACGGCCACAAACGCGTCCGTCCCGTACTGCTTCACCTCGACCGAATGCTGAATCAGCCTGTCCGACAGCGCAAAACAAAACACCGCGACGATGTCCCACGGCGACCCCACCACCCGCCGGGCGAGCAGCGCAAACAACACCACGGATGCGATCCCGCACGCCAAAGGCAATGACCTGAGCGCGAGCTCCGCCCCGCCGAAAAGCGTGAACACCCCGCGCTCCGCCAACAAAAAAAACGGCGGCGCGGCCTGCTCGTAATCCAGCCGGCCAGTTAATTCCCGCGCCGTGTGATTGCGAATGTTCAAAACCAGCGAAGCTTCGTCATGCCAGTACGACCGGTCCGCCGCATACTGCGCCAGCCGACAGCCCATGCCCGCCAAAATCGCAACCAGCAACAGCGCCGCATAAACGCGCGGCGTCAACCACGCTTCGGCGGTTGACTCCGTGTCGAGATGGCGCGTATTCAAGTAATCGATCTGGCTCACTCACCGCTCCGAAATCAAAGCCGCCCCGTTCCGTCATTACAGCAGACGAGTCTACAAAGTCCATCGGGAAGGCAGAAACCGATAGAACCCGTGATCTGTTCGGAATTCGGATTTGGAACTTCATTCGGATTTCGGCATTCGGGCTTCGGGTTTCCGCGCTGGCTTTACCTTCCCCCGTCCCGTTCTTATCCTCGCCGCATGGCCAAGCGCTTTTTGATCACCGGCGGGGCGGGGTTTATCGGGTCTCATCTTGCCGAGCGGCTGGTGGCGGATGGCCACCATATCGTCGCGCTCGATGACCTTTCCACCGGCTCCCTCCGCAACCTCGCGGGCCTCGCCGGCCGGGCGGAGTTCCAGCTCGTGCGCGGCTCGGTCGAGGACGAGGCGACTGTCAATATCCTCCTCAGCCAATGCGATGCCGTGTTTCATCTGGCCTCCGCGGTCGGCGTGCAGCTCATCGTGGACGAGCCCGTCCGCACCATCCGCACCACCATCCGCGGCACCGAGGTCGTGCTGGAAGCGGCCAACAAATACGGCCGGCCGGTCCTCATTACCAGCTCGTCCGAAGTCTACGGCAAAGGGATCCGCGTCCCGTTCAGCGAAGATGACGATGTCGTGATGGGCTCCACCCGCCATAGCCGCTGGTGCTACGCGTACAGCAAAGGGATCGACGAATTCTTGGGCCTCGCGTACCACAAGCAGTACGGCCTGTCGGTCAGGATCGTGCGGCTGTTCAACACCGTCGGGCCGCGGCAGGTGGGCATGTACGGGATGGTGCTCCCGCGCTTTGTGGCCGCGGCACTCAAGCATGAGCCGCTCCAGGTGTATGGCGACGGAAAGCAGACGCGCTGCTTCTGCCACGTGGGCGATGTCGTGGACGCCTTGGTCCGTCTGATCGACGCGCCCGCGGCAGTCGGGCAGGTTTTCAATCTCGGGAGCGACGAGGAGACTTCCATCAACGATCTGGCCCAGCGCGTCATCAAGCTCGCGGGCTCGCGCAGCGTCGTGGAGCATCTTTCGTACGAGGCCGCGTACGGCCAACAGTTCGACGATATGGCCCGCCGAGTGCCGAAGCTCGACAAGATCCGATCGGTCATCCCCTTCAATCCCAAACTGAATCTCGATCAGATCATTCGCGCCGTCATCGATGAGAAGCAAACCGAGGCGGGCCCGCGATGAGCAGGCGGAACCCGGACATCGCTCGCGACGCTCCGGGCGTGCTGGACTATGCCGCTGCGTCGGCCCAGAGTGGCGACCGGCGCGTGCATATGCTGATTGGACTCGCGGTGCTCGGAATTCTGGCACGGTTCGCGATCGCCGCGTGCTCGTGGGGGACGAGCGACACGCTCAGCTTCAACCGCTTCGCGTGGAGCATCGAGGGGAAGGGAATTCTCGAGACATACCGGGCCGATTCTGAGTTCAATCATCCGCCGATCCCCGGCTACTGGGCATGGCTCGCCCTCCAGCCGACGCGGGCTCACCCGTACGCGTTCGCGTTCTTGTTTCGCGTGCCGATCATCATGATGGACGCCGCCAGCATCTGGCTGTTGTGGCGGATCTGGCGTCGCCGGGACGGGCCGCGGCGGGCTGCGGTCGTGGCGGCGCTATACGCCTGGTGCCCGGTGGCCATTCTCGTCAGCGGGTACCACGGGAATACGGACGCCGTCTACGCCTTCTTCTGCCTGCTGTGCGTCTACCTGATTGAAGACCTTAAGCGCCCGCTCCTGGGCGGCCTCGCGCTGGCGGCGGCGATCAACATCAAGCTCATTCCCGTGCTGCTCATCCTCCCCTTGGCGCTCACCTTTCGGCGGTGGGGCGATGTTCTTCGGTTCGCAACCGGCCTGGCGCTGGGCGCGCTGCCTTTCGTGCCCGTGCTGCTGCTGGCGGGGCCGAGCTTTTCTCACAACGCGCTGGCGTACAAATCGCGGGTGGATCTGTGGGGCGTGAACTTTTTCATTTTGCAAGTCACCGGCACCGTGACGGATGGAGCCCCGCTGCCCGCCGCGGTGCTATTCTACCGGGATTTGGGCCGCTATTTGCTTCTGGGCCTTGTCGCGGCGTGGTCGGTGGCAGCGCGCCTTGGGCGCCGCTGGGATCGTTACGAAATCGCCGGCATCACCCTCGCGCTGTTCCTGATCCTGGCGCCGGGGTTTGGCGTGCAGTACACGATCATCGTGCTGCCGCTGATGTTCGCCACGCGCGTGCGCCTCGCCACGATCTATGGGCTCTGCGCGGGGGCATTCCTGTTTGCCGCCTACATGATCTTCTGGGACGGCGGGTTTCCGCTCTCGTCGCTGTTCAATCAAATGTTTCCGCCGGTGGTAGGCGCGGTGGGCCTCCCGGCGTGGGGTATGTTGATTCTGTTCGTCGTGCTGACGGTGGTCCGTGGAATGCGGCGGCGCAACACTCTCCCCGCTTGTGTTTAGGCGAATGGGCGCGACTTTACATTCCGCCCCTCACCCTAACCCTCTCCCCCGAGTACGAGGGAGAGGGGATCGGAGGAGATCCCGGGCGCTGATGCGCCAGTCGCGATCACTTGCCGGCATTAGCAGTCTGCGGCGGTACCGTGGCCGGCGGCCAATTGAACGGGCCGGGGTTGTAGCGCTGGGTGCGGAAGTAATACGTCGCCTCGCCCTGCGCGGGGACTTCGATCCCGCGCCAGTCCTGGCGCAGGCCGGGGATCACGGGGAAGTCGACAGTCACATCATGCTTGCCCGGTGGCAGCGAAAGCGGGATGACGAACGTGGTGCGCGGGAGCATTTCCCATTGGCGCACGTCCGCCTGGCTGGTCGCCTTCAGCACTAAACCACCGGCAATGAGGCCCAGCGCGACGTACGGATTGGCATGACGGTCGGCAAGGGCATAGCCCGCGCCGCCGGCGATCATCCCGGTGCCGAGGGCGGATTTCACGGTGCGGATCGTGTCGATGCTCTGCCACTTGCGGTCCTGCGCGAGCGCCAGCAGATCGACCGGCGGGCCGCCCAAAGCCGGATCGACCGGCCGCCCATCCACCAGCACCACCGGCGGGGGGATCGGCCCTTCCTCCCGCGGCGTTGGCCCGAATCCGACCACCGCCCCGTCAAAGTTTGTCGCCTTCTGCGGGCCGTGTCCGTAGTCCACCACCAGCAGCACGTTCGATTTTTCGTTTCGCCCGAAATCGGCCACCGGCGCAAGATACGGCCGCAGCTCGACCGCGCGGGCGAAAGCCTTTTTTGCGTCCTCGGGCCGGCCCAGGCGCTGGTGGCATTTGCCGAGCATCAAATAGGCGAGCGCGAAATTGCTTTCCTGCTGGCGGTATTGGTCGCCCTTGTTGTCCCCTTCGCCGTAATCGCGGAGCTTGAAGAGGGCGTTCTCGAAGGAGGCGCGGGCGTTGTTGTAATCGTGACGAATGTAGTAGACGAGGCCCAGGTAGGTGTTCACCATGGCCCGTTCGAAGGGCTCGCCTTTCCAGACCTTGATCTTCTCATCGACCACCGCCGCCCCCAGCGAGCGGCCGCCGTCGTTCACTCCCACGCTGTTGATGACTTCATACGCGCGAAGAAACGCGCTCTCGGCGGTGTCCAGGTCATACCCGACCAGCGCCGCCGACCCGAGCCGGACATTGTTCAGAACAAAATTCTCATCCGTTTTCCCCGCCAAAGGCCGCAGCCGGGCCTCGGCCTGAGCGAAGTCCCCGACGAAGTAATCCGCGACCGCGCGATCGGCTTCCTGCACGGCTTGGTTAGCGCAGCCGGGGATGAGGGGAAAGGCGAGAAGAAGCCAGAAGCCAGGAGCCAGGAGCCAGAATGGGGACGCGCGGCCTCCACCATTCCGACTACCGTTCGGGCTTTTTCGCATCAATCGCTCAACTCTCGACATCCACCGCTCCATCAGCGTCACTTCCGTTTTATTCCGGCTCCTGGCTTCTCCGGGCTGAGCTTGTCGAAGTCCTGGCTTCTCTTCCCATCTGCCTACTGCCCTCTGCCCACTACTAATCCAAAAACCCCTTCACCGCCTTCTTCTCCACTTCATACGGATGGGACCAAAGAACGGTCCGGTCGCGAAGATCGGTCAGCTCGTAGACGCAAAGATAATAGCTGTTGCGGCCCTGCGAGTTCTCATTGGTCAGCGAGCGGAAGCGGGCGACGAGGGCGTAGTCGGGGTTGATCGCATCCGGCGAAGGCCCCAGCACGTCGTCGCGCTCCTTGTTGCGGAGTTGGTAGAACGCGTCGCGGTTCATGATCCATTGGAAACGTTTGGCGTCGTGCCCGCTAAGCAGGAAGCGGACGCGGGCGGTGAACGCGTCCGCCGGGCCGCGGGGAAGGATCTCGGCTTCCATCTCGTTCTGCACCGGCTGCACGACGACCCTGAGCTGCCCCTGGCGGGCGATCGCCGCCTGCACTTTCGAGTCCCCGGCAATGCTCGCGGCCATCTGGTCGGTCATCGATTTCAGATCGACGCTGTCGAGCGCCGTGTTATGCCCGCTCTGCACGGCGGACGTGCAGCCGGACGTGAACATGCCCAACATCGTCAGCGCGAAAATCAACGTTGCTCTGCTCATTCGCCTTTCGCTCCCACGCAACCCGCCGGTTTCATGTAGGGTGGGCGTACTCGCCCACCGTTTATCCTGGCACATTCACCGCGCACGTAACCGGTGGGCGGGTACGCCCACCCTACACGACTCTACCGCGCACCCGTCTCGCCTCAGGACGTTCGCGCCGACACGCTTCTCCCTCTCCTTCGTACTCGGGGGAGAGGGCAGGGGTGAGGGGCCGAGCGGAGAACGGCGCTGATAGCGCGATTGTAGGGTCCACACCGCGGACCGATCCGCGTAGCCGGCGGGAACATGGCCCGCGATGCGGACCCTGCAAAATGCGGTGAATCCTGCGAGTCGGGCGCAATTG
>JAQGHP010000286.1 GCA_028288775.1 Phycisphaerales bacterium
GAAATCATCCATTTTGAACTCATCACTTCACCTCAATCCGTGTATTGCTCCCTCTCCCTCCCAGGGAGAGGGTTGGGGTGAGGGTGAATCGCGGGAGTTCGATGAACGTGTATTTGCAAAACACGCCATCGCCGATTCCACGGTCCACCCTCACCTCTGCCTTCTCCCTGGGAGGGAGAGGGAATAAGTCACTCTTTCCCGCCCTCTTCCTTCGCGTCCTTCGCCGCGGCTTCCTTGATCTTGTCCTTCTCCACCTTCGGCTCCACGAACGGCCGGCGTTTAAGGAATGCGTCGCTCTTCACAATCGCACCGATCATCGCGGACATGCGGCAGTCGTTCTTCTGCACTTCCTTGGAAATGTCACGAACCGTACACGCATCATAGTATTCTGTACCCCGCCCAAGCGCATACGTGAGCATTTTTTCCGCAAGACACCGGATAAATAGTTCCTTCCGCGCCAGCAATGCCTTTTTCACCCCGTCCGGCCCATCCAGCGGCGTGCCATCCGGCAGCTTGCCCGAAGGGTCCACGGGGAACCCCGCGTCCTTGTCGCGCCACGCGCCCAGCGCGTCGAAGTTCTCCATCGCGAAGCCCAACGGGTCCATCCGCATGTGGCACGATGCGCACGTCGGATCGGCGCGGTGCTTCTCGAACCGCTGCCGCACCGAACCCGATGCCACGTCCCGCGGCTTGTTGGGCAGCGCCGGCACGTCTGGCGGCGGAGGGGGCGGCGGCGTGCCGAGGATCTGCTCCAGCACAAACTTCCCGCGCTTCACGGGCGACGTGCGCGTGGGCATTGCCGTCACCGTCAGCACGCCCCCCATCGTCAGCACCCCGCCGCGATGTTTGCCCGCGTCACCTACTTCGCTGAGCGTCACGCGCCGGAATTCGTCGCCGCTCACGCCCGTCATCCCGTAATGCTTCGCCAGCCGTGCGTTCACGAACGTGTAGTCCGCGTCCAGCAATTCCAGCACGCTGCGGTCTTCCTTCACCATGTTCTCGAAGAACATTTCCGCCTCGCGGCGCATCGCCTCGCGCAGCGCGCGGTCATACTGCGGAAACTTGCCCGGATCAGGCCGGTAGTAATCGAGGTTGCGGATCTCCAGCCATTGCCCCACGAAGTTGACGACCAGCGCCTTGCTCCTCGGGTCCGCCAGCATCCTCTTTATTTGCTGATCCAGCACATACCCCGTGTGCAGCTTTTGCTCACCGGCGAGCTTCATCAGCTCATCATCCGGCATGCTGCTCCACAGGAAATAGCTTAGCCGCGAGGCCAGCTCGTAATCGGTGATCGGATGTGCCGGGGCATTGCGAACCTGCTCGAGGCTCATCCCCTCGATCGAAGGGTCGGCCTCCATGCGGTACAAAAACTGCGGGGAGACCAGCACCGCCTCCAGCGCCACTTTCACTGCGTCCATGTACTTTCCGCCGTCACTGAGCCCCGCGCGGTAGACGCGCATCAGCGCTTCCACTTCATCGGAAGACGCCGGCCGGCGGAACGCCTCGGAGGCAAACCGCTGGAGAATCTCCCTCGCCGCGGCGGGCTCGCTCAAATTCGGCCCGGGCGTCACAAAAAACAGCCGCTTGTGCGCTTCAGAAACCGGCGCAGGCCCGGCGTTGTACGGCCCCTCAATCTCAATCGTCTCCACATACAAGTTCCGGTCCCCGCGCTTGGACTTATCGGGGTTGTTGTTGTCCACCCGATTGTTCGTGTACTCCGCGGCAAACTTGTGCTTCCCCGCCTCCACGTGCTCCAGCCGAAATTTGTACGCCTTGGCGGCGCGGCGCGGCGCGCTCACCTCAAAGGTATGCAGCTCCTTGTCATCGAGCTTCAGCACCATCTTCGCGTCTTCGTCGCCGAACTTGTCCTGTCCCGCCCGCAGGCGCATCTCATAGTCGCCGGTCGCGGGGAAGTCGTACGTGCCGTACACCTCGCCATTGGTGAGCAGATCGCCGCCGGTGTTGCTGCCCGTGGCGTCCAGGCCCGCGGTCTCAAATTTCCTGGTCTTGGGCTTGTAGGTCGAATCGGTGACGATCGCCTTCTCCATCACCTGCTCGGCAGCTGCCAGGTACTTCTCCACCAACAACGGCGACATGCTCAGCACGTCCGCGATGTTGTCGAACCCGTACCCCGTATCGTCCGCCGGGAAGTCCTTGCCCGGCTGAAAGTCCACGCCCACCAGGTCGCGGATCGTGTTGTTGTATTCATTCTTATTGAGCCGATGAATCGCCACCCGTCCCGGGTCTCGCGGCCCGCTGCAATCACACAAACTCATCGCCTGCGAAATCCACCGCACCACCTCCACGCTTTGCCCCTCGCTAGGCTGCGGCTTCTCCTCCGGCGGCATCGCCTTCTGCGTCAACACATCCGCCACCGTCCCCCACGTCCGATGATCCGCCTGAATCGAAGCCAGCGTCGTATACCGGTCCAGCACAACGTCACCCTTGTGCTTCCCGTTCCCATGACATTGAAAGCAATACTGCGCGAGAAACGGCTTGATCTGTGAATCCCACTGCTTCTCGGCTTCAGCTAATGCCGCCGCCGACCCATCATCGGCCTGGGCGTTCGCAGGAACAGCCTTCTCACCCCCCGCCGCCTTGTCCGCATCCGCGCCGCGCGTGCGATACCCGCCCCAGCTCAGCGCCACCACCACCGCGCACACCCCCACCCATCCCGCCGCCCGGCGGCTACGACCCGCCCCAATAATGCTCATCCAACGAATTCCCACGCAATCCTTCCACTCAAAAACACTCCTCCCCTACGTACGTCTATTACCACAATCCGGCCCACCCGTTATACGCTTTTGCGTCCCGATCTAATGCTCCGCACGGATCGTTCTGACGCAAGTCGCAAGCGGCATTTCAACATTGACTACCCGCGAACGCGCCGCGCACCACCCGGGGGGTGTGTGTACATTTGGAGCATTGTGGTGCGCAATTCTGTCCCACCCGAACGTGCAGTCCCCTTTTTGATCGAAAAAACGGCGCAGCGCTCGGGTAATTTGGATGGTGAAACGGAACCGGCGCGAATCGCGAGGAATAATCGTCCCCGTCTCCAGGTCCGCCCCGCCCACGTTCCTAAGGCCCCTGACCCGCCGGGAAGCCCCGCAGCGAAGCATGACCGATCCCCTTGGCCGCCCGCTCACATCGTTCACTTCCAAAACCCTATTTTGAACCCGCGGCGGGGGTCACGTGACCGATTTACTGCCCTTCGCGCTGCCAAAGCCCGTGCGGGCGGGGCCATTGTTTAGCCGCGCGAGATGCAGTAAAGGCACTTTTTCTAACAGATTTGACAAATACAATATGAAACGATGTGAGAAATGAGCCCCGCCTGCCGCATTTCATTTTCAAACCCGCATACAGCAATTATTTATAAAAACGTGACCGGCACCTTTTCTGTGATCACCTTTCCTGTGGTTTGTGCGACTCGAATTCATCCCGCCCCATGTGCCCATCAAGCACACCCTCGTCAAAGCCGCCTCCCGCGGCAGCCTCCGCGCCTCCCTCGCCCTCCTCAAAGGCAGCGGCCTGCTCCACCCCACTGCCGCCCCCCAACTCCAACTCCTCCAACCCCCACCCCCCCAATCCCCACCCCCCACGAAAACTCCCCCACCCACCGGCAAGTTCCGAATCCTCGAAATGCGCCTCCGCGAGCTGCTCCTGTCCTTAACCGACGCCCCGCCCGAGCAAGGGGAGAACGTCAAACAAGTGATCGCCGTGGAATGCAAGACGTCGGAGGTGGAAGGGCCGCCGTGAGGGCGGAGGCGTTGTCAGTTCCCGCCCTTCGCGCAAGCTCACGTCGCGAGTTCAAATCTTGCCACCCCGATTTGACGAGACGCGGTTGAACCCTCCGGCGAGTCGTCCCTAAGTGATATTCAATGCATTGGTTATAAAATCGACGCCAGATTGCAGCGCACAAGGTTGAAACACAAAAATCACGACTTATGACGACCAACTGGCAGGATTTGAACTCGGCGCGACACGCGTTCTATCCGTTTCGCGGCATTAGCCGCTTAGGGAGCCGGGTGAGGGTAAACGGGCTTTTTAGGGGGCAGGTGAACTGCCGGGCGTTACAAAATCGTCTCGCATGCGGTACGCCGTTGAAGAGCCAGCATCAATAAGCTGGTCAAGCAGATAGAGGACAGCGTTTCTCAGTGAGTGGTGTTGTTTCAGGGCGTCAGGCTTTCCGTAGACGTAGCGCCTCAAGATCGTCTCAAGGTAGAAGACGACGTTGCTGTCGGAAAGAATCTTCGATGCTGTGCCCGCACGCAGCTTTCGTTCCAGAAGCAAAAATGCGTTCGGAAGAGAACGCTCGCCGATGTCGTAGAGGAACTTCAGAAAGCCGGAAAACACCACGGCGACCGCCGGCAGCTTTTCGAAGAAGTCGTCAATGAGCTGGGAATGCCCTTCGAGACAATGCCAATGCGTTACTCCTTCGTTCCACTTTAGTCCTAGGAACATTTCTCGCAGGAGCCCTTCGTCGCGCGGGTATCTCTGTTCGAGATCCGACAGCCAGGGGGCTTTGAGAATGCGGCTGGCTAATTCACTCCACAGCGGCCAGAACGACCCGGTCGTTTCAGCATTGTCCTCGGCGATCACTAGGTCCTTAACGAACGAAGCCACTTCCTTCGGCGATTTATCAATGTTCGTTAGCACAGGATCGATCACTTGGAGAGCCTGTTCAATCGGCAACTTCCGAGCGAAGTGTGCCAGATAGTCTTCGCAGTCCGACTCGAAATGATAATCTCGATGCCCTCGATCATCGCGCTCATCTCGCCACATCGCTGACAGCATGGCGGCAACTTGCTGAAACGCCCGTAACGCAAGCGGCTCGGTCGGACATGGAAGGAGCATCGCCATAATCGCCTTGTAAGCCTGCGATGCGAGCCAGCCCTTAGTCGGCACCGAAGCCAGTTCCCCTGGCGTGCACGGGATGGTCCAGTGCTCGACAAGACGAATTTCGGCCCGCACTTCTTGCTGAATAACCTCATGCGGCCGTCTTTCCGTGTACGGTCGCTTCACCTCGATCGCGCCGAGCTCAGCCAATCTTTTCGCCTGTCGAGAAAAAAGGCCGACAAATCCCTGAACGATATGTGGGTGCGTTTTTCCGAGGTGACGTCCAATGCCGGACGCAGCCGAAATAGCGACCTTGTCGTTCGGGTGAGTGCACGCAGTCACCAGCGCTTTGAGAATGCGATCTTCCGTTGCTGCATCTACACCATCACTAAGAATTAGCGGCAGCACCAGCGCGGCCCGTGAAGCACTGTCGAAAGCGGCGCCCGACATTCGCGTTGCAAAGTCAGAAGCATCGGCGTCCTCTTTAACCGCCGCAAGAAGTTTTTCTGTACACCATTCTCTGTCTTTCGGATTCAGATCAGCCCAATGGTCGCGGACGCACACGGCCGCCACAAAAATCGGGCCTTCGAAAGCCCAGGTGTCGCCAGGCCACCGCACATCGTCCGCAGTCGCCGGGACTTTGGCGAGAATCAGTTTTTCTTGCCAATCATCACCGGAGCCCGGTTCATTTCTAAATGCCTTTTCTCCCCAAAGAAACAAAGCTGTGATGGAGACGAAGCGGTCCTGGCCAGGTACCGCTTCGTCGACTATTTCTTGAAGGTCCGGTTCAAGGGGCCCAGGTGCGAACATGACGCGATTGTCTGCGGGCGGCTGTTCAGGGCTATCTGCCGCTTTCGTCGCTGAAGGCGGCGGAGCCTCTTGAGGTCGGAAAACTCGAATGTCCATCCGATGCAACGCGATTCGCCAGAGCTTGTCGTCCTCGTTTTGCTCTTCAATTGGCGGCAGTGCCTCTTTGTACGCGTCGAGAATAGCGGCCACGTCCGGACGAAGAGGGCCCATTTGCAACTGCAGAGCGAGAATCTCCAGAGAGTTCCTTCGGTGAGGGAGTTTATGGGATGCCTTTCGTTCATTCACAAGAATCTTTTCGAGCGCGCCCTGCATCGGGAACGACAACACCGGCGAATGCATCTCCTGAATACTACGGGCAAAGTCCATCCGTATCAGGTCTTTGTTTGTGAGCAAGGAGACAGCCGCTCTGCCGGCACGTACGGGATAAGCCATAGCCACACTCGCGACAACAGCCACAACCGCGACATTATTCGTTTCGCGGAGCAGATAGGTAAGCCACTCTTCCAGGTTGAACGAATCCTTTTTTCCGAATTCCAGCAGGAACGCTTCGACTGCCATCAATGCGCACTGCAAAACATTCGGCCCCACAGAATGGCCGCCATAGAGATTCCAAAGACGAGGATTGCACCAATAGGTTTTGATCTTTCCGTCGGGAAGCTTTAGTTCCACTTGCCAAGGCCGCTCCAAGTGACTTCGCGTCGCCGGCT
>JAQGHP010000296.1 GCA_028288775.1 Phycisphaerales bacterium
GTAGAACAACTGCCCCTTGAAGGCCGTCAACAACTGCACCTGTGCGGGGGTCGCCTTGACTTCGTTCATCAGGCGATCGATCCGGGCCATCGCGGCGGAATAGTCGCCGCGATCGACCAGCGGATACACCTCGTCCTGGATCGCGGAGTCTATCTGCCGGGCGAGAACCGCAGGCTCGTACTTGGCCTTGAGCCCCGCGGCGTTCTGGGGATCGAGGTCGATCACCTCGTGCCGCAGGTCGGCATATTCGGTTTCGCCAAACGGGCCCACCGCGCCCAGCGCCTGATCCAGATGTTTCGCCCGCTCGATTCCTTTGGAGCCTTGGGCGAGCGCCAGCGCTTCGTCGCGCCGGGTGTGGAGTGCCCGCAGCCGCGTGAACTCCTTCTGGTATTCGTTTGCATCAGATGCAACTAATTCGGATTTCGCGTACGGCTTCCCATCCGAATCCAGCAGCACGAACGTGGGGAAGCGGGCGACGCCGAGCCTCTCGGCGAGCGTGGTAACCTGCGTGATCCGCGCCGGGGGCATGTCCGGCGATGAAGCCATTCGCAACAGGACGAACGTCTGCCCGACATTGCCCAGGAAGCCCTCGCGGTCGAGAACGTTGCGATCCAGCGCGCTGGCGGAATCGGCATCCTCCTGCGGCGCGGAGAACTCGACCAGCACGTCCTTCCCCTGCGCTTTTGCGGCGGCCAGGGAAGGACGCATTTCCTCCAGCCAGACCGCAACATGCGGGGCAACCTCATCGTGCCGTGACGCGACGGGTTCCTTGCCGGCGAACCCGCCGAAACAGAAAACCGCCGCACACCCGGCGAACGCGCCGCCGATGGCGATCCGCTTGATTAGCCTTAGACTCATCGCTCACCCGAAAAAATTTACGATCCGATTCCGTGCGTTGTCGACCCGATAGTGACCGACGGCTCGCGGCCGGGCGTGGTTTTCCCGGTGTTGCTCACTTGTGCTCCACAACCCACGGCCTGGGGCCACGGTAGGAAATAAGTTTCGGTTTCCCCGATCGGTCCGTGTTCTGCGCCGCGGGCGCGGCCTTGTGGCTGCAACCCGAGGTGCAGACGTGCGGCGAATGGCGGCTTTTTTCGTTGCGCTCCATGGACATGCGCGTCAGGGGGCCCAGCGTCCGCAGCCGCGGGGCGGTGATGACGCGATTCGATTTGCTGCCACAATCCGGACAGATCCCCGCGTCGCCGCTCTGGCTCATCGGACGGGCCAACTCGAAAGTCCCGTGCTCGGCACACTCGTAATCATAGATTGGCATGAAACTGCTCCTACGCAATGTGTCCCGCTCAATCGGCCTTGGACAGATCCGTGGTATTCTTGAACGCCTTGGGGCCATCCGCGCCGGGGGTGATGTCGAAATCGAAGATTTCCGTGGGGAGGTAGAGCGTGGCGCAGGCGTTGGGGATGTCCACGATGCCGCTGATGCGCCCTTCGACCGGCGCGGTGCCCAGGATCGCGTACGCCTGTTCGCCGGTGAAGCCGAACTTCTTCATGTAGGCGATGGCATTGAGGCAGGCCATGCGGTAGGAGACGTGCGGGTCGAGGTAGTGCTGGTTACCACCTTCGTCGACGGAGATGCCCTCGAAGACCAGGTGCTTGGAATACCGCGGCTCCATCGGGCTGGTCTGGAAAATCGGATTGAGCACGCCGTACTTCGCCACGCCGCCCTTGATGAGGTTCACGCGAATGTCGAGGTAGCCGGCCATTTCGATCGCGCCGCAGAAGGTGATTTCACCGTCGCCCTGCGAGAAATGGATGTCGCCCATCGAAAGCCCGCCGCCCGGAACATAGACGGGGAAATAGACTTTGGACCCGCGGGTGAGAGTGTTGATGTCGCAATTGCCGCCGTGCTCTCGCGGCGGCACGGTGCGTGCGCCTTCCGCCGCGGCCTTTTTCGCCGCCGCCCCGGACATGCGGCCCATGTGCGCCGTCTCCGGCGAGGGCAGGGCGCACAGCGGAGGCGTGCGGGTCGGATTCGTCGCGAAAAGCTTTCTTTCCCGCGTGTTCCATGTATCCAGCAGTGGTTGTGAGGGAAGGCAGCCGATCAGGCCTGGATGCATGATGCCGGCGAATTCGACGTGCGGGATGTGGCGCGAGGACGTGTAGATGCCGTGGAAATCCCAGCAGGCCTTGCGGGCGTCGGGGTAATGATCGACGAGGAAGCCGCCGCCGTTCTCTCTTGCGAAAAGCCCAGTAAATCCCCAGTCGAAGCTGGGAATCACACCGACATCGAGGATGTCCACCACCATGAGATCGCCCGGCTCGGCGCCGCGGACGCCGATCGGGCCGCTCAGATAGTGAACCTTGGTCAGGTCGACGACTTTGATGTCATGGGCGGATTCGTCATTCTTGATCTGCCCGCCGGTCCAATCCACGCATTCGACGCGGAACTCGTCGCCCGGGTTGACAGTGGCGACCATGGGAATATCCGGGTGCCACCGATTGTGCAGGACATCGTGCTTCTCCGGCGCTTCACTTACGTCCACCTTGATCAAGGTCTTCATTCAGTGCCCGTCCTTGTTTTGGAAGATTCCCGTGCCGGGCCGTTTGCAAACATGATGCCATCTGAGGCCGCCCGTGGGGGAACGGCCCCGCGACGGCGTGCATGTCGGCAGGCTAATTGTTTTGATCGCGTTAACGCGGGGGGACTATCAGTGGCCGTGTGATGTAGGCACGTACCAACATTATGCAAACCGCCGGAAGGTGCGCGTCGTGAGATTTCTCGGAGACGCATGGCAGCTGTCACGGTGCAAACGTGCAATTGATATTGCCTAGGTTTCGCGGCCGCGACGTGCCGTGCGCCTTTTGAGCGCAATTCGGCACGCGAGCTAAAAATTTCGCAGGCCACAAAGCGCGGCGTGCGCCGGACTCAAGAATTGCTGTATTTGCAGCATGTGCAGCGCTTTGGTGCGCTATGAACTAATCAACGGGACGTGAAGATGGCGCGCGGGACTATGATTGCGCCGTGGTACGAAAAGGGGAGCAGCCCGCCCGCGAACTGCGCAGACGCCTTTGCGACCGCGCGCAATTCAAGCGGCCCGGCGGAAGACGAGCGTGCGATGGCGGAACATACGGCTTCGTCCGCGACTTACTTCGACAAAAATCGAGAGCGACTTTTTTCAATTCCCGAATCGGCGGGGCATGAAGTGGAAAGAGCCGTCCCCGCTAGGACCTTCCCGCTATTCGTCATCTTTTTCGCTCACGCCCGAATCGATTCGTGCGTTCCGAAGTGCTTCGGACGATCGCTGCGGATGGCTTGAATGGCATTGCCTTTGCGAACGCCGTTCTTTCGATCGAGTCCTCTCGAACAAACAAGATTAGTAAGAGGTCCGCCGAATCTTCGCGCGCGAAAGGAGCTTTCCAGCAATGCGCAGTAGAAGGATTTCCCATTGGTTACAGGGGGTTTTGAGGAGTGCCGCGGTCGCGGCAGTGGCAGCGATAATTCCGATGTCCGCGCACGCCGCGGGCCCCAAGTTTCCCACGGCCACGGTAAACACCACCGGGCTTGCGGTGACGGACGACGTCGTCACCGTCGG
>JAQGHP010000311.1 GCA_028288775.1 Phycisphaerales bacterium
TATCAGGTCACCAGCGCGCTCAAGCATCTGCCCTTCGGCAAGCACGTGGCGGTGATCACGGATGCGCGGTTTTCCGGAGTCTCGACCGGCGCGTGCATCGGCCACGTCGGCCCCGAGGCGCTGGCCGGCGGCCCGATCGGAAAAGTGCTGGATGGGGACATGATTCGCATTGTCATCAATCGCAACGAATTGACGGGGAGCGTGGACCTCCTGGGCGACGCAACTTCGGTGCGCGACCTCGCATGGGGGACGGAGGAACTATCGCGCCGCCCCCCACGCCCCGATCTCGCGGCCGACCCAAATCTGCCCGATGACACGCGGCTGTGGGCGATCCTCCAAAATGCATGCGGGGGGACATGGGGAGGATGCGTTTCCGATGCGGAGGCGGTCGGGGAAATGCTTGGGCAGAGGTTCCCCACCTTGGACCGCCCGTAGAATGACGGCCACTCTGCCAAACTGGGCTTGACGGAACTGAAGAAGAGTAGGAGTAAGAGTAAGATCGCGGCCCAAGTGCGCCTCAGAGCGCCATCCTGCTCCTACTCTTACTCGTCCTCACCCCGTCGCAGAGGGCGCGTAGCTCTCGAAGGCCCGTCGTGCCGTCCGCCAAAACACGCACTTTGCCGTTTCGCGATTCACCCTCACCCCTGTCCTCTCCCTGGGAGGGAGAGGGAGTCAGATTTACTTGTTAAACGGCAGCTTCCCCGCCCCCCGCGGCTTCAGTTTCTCTTCCCCGCCGGGCCGTTCATACGCACGGACGTAATCGACAATCATCTCCGCGGGGAAGGTGGTGGTGTGGTCGGGGTTGCCCAGAAATTGCCCACCGACCGCGACATTGAGGATAATATAAAACGGCTTGTCGAACGGGGCGGGCCAGGGGTTCAGCTCCGATTCGACTTCCGGGTTCACGCCCTTTGGGCCGTCTGTGTCGCTGCAACTCCACCAGAAATTTTGGGTCTGGTAGAGCTTGTCGTCCACGTACCAGCGGATCTCGCCCGGGTCCCATTCCAGTGTGTAAACGTGGAAGTCGGCGATGGTGCCCTTGTCGGGGAAGATGTAATCCTTGCCGGTATGCGTGTTGGCGGGCCAGCGCGAGCCGTAGTGCAGGGTTCCCAGGATTTTCTCGGGCTCCTGGCCGCGGGCTTCGAGGATGTCAATTTCGCCCGAGGCGGCCCAGCCGCCGTACTTGTTTTCTTCGGGCAGCATCCAAATTGCCGGCCAAATTCCCTTCCCGGTCGGCAACTTGGCCCGGAATTCAAAGCGGCCGTACTTGGCGGCAAAGAGCTTCCTGGTCGAAAGGCGCGCGGAGGTGTAGCCGCTGCCTTTGTACGATTCCTTGACGGCGCGGATGTGGAGCATGCCGTCCTTGAGGTACACGTTCTCGGGGCGGCTGGTATAGAACTCGAGCTCGTTGTTGCCCCATCCCGCGAGGAACGTGTTGGTGATGGGGTCCGTAGCGCCGCTGCCGCGTTCGAAGGCCCACTTGGTTTTATCGACCTGCGCGCCGTCGAACTCGTCGCTCCACGCCAGCTTCCAACCCGCCGGGGCCTTCTGGGCGGCCGCGGCCGGTCCCTCCGCCTTCGATGGAAGGGTCATGACGATTCCAGCGCCCGCGAGGGACGCCAACGCGATGAGCATTATTTTGCCACGATGCATGAGGGCATTCTCCATGTTAAGCCCGTACAAGCCGGGCGTCCGATGCGCCGTAGGTCTGAGCCGCCTCCCGCCGTTCGGGCAGGCCGGCCGTTGGCTCGCATTGGGCTATAAGCCTGCGGCTTGTCTCCGGCATCCGATCGACGCCGTGACCCGCGACCTGCGGCGCAAGTTCCGCAGGTCCTTAAGGAAGGCCCGCCGACGCCTGACTTGGGGCCCCGCCATTCGCGCCATCTTGACGGACCGGCCCCGACAGCACAAATTTCGTCGCACCAAGCTCCTCAAAGCCCGCGCCGCTCATCGCCAGTGTACGCCTCCTCTCTTGCCGCCGATTCCCTTAGTAACATTCTAACGAACCATTAGCGCCGGGCGACGGGTGAC
Organism: Phycisphaerales bacterium; assembly: GCA_028288775.1. GTDB lineage: Bacteria > Planctomycetota > Phycisphaerae > Tepidisphaerales > Tepidisphaeraceae > RYN-428. Next base: position 2,032 of record JAQGHP010000311.1, read on the forward strand.
GCATTTCGCCCAAATCCCTTTTTACCGCGGCAGCAATCGGCTGGGGGCAACCCTCCAAATTCAGAGCCTTGTTCGGGAAATCCGGAGCGCCCCCCAGCGGGCGCATGCGAGGCATTCGCCGTGCGTAGGGTTAGGTCTTATGCATTGCCAACCCGATCAAATCGACCCAGCTTGGAAGCGCGAGGACGCGGAGCGCCTGATGCCGCTCAATCGCGATTGGGTGCGCGTCACCCGTCGCATCGACCGGCCGCCGGGCGATGAGGACTGGGAGCACGAACTGGCATGCGAAGCCGCGCGCATCCGCGTGCAGAATACCGCGGCGGAATTGAATCGCGGGCTCGCGGATGCCTACCAGCTCAGTTGCTCGCTCCAGCAGGCGCTGTTCGATTTGTCTCGCATCACCCGCCGTGCTCGCCGCCACCGTAATCCGAAGGACACTTAATCGACTTCTCCAAAGAAATCCGCCTTACCGGAGTCATCGCGTTCCTATAATGTAGACATATGGCGGAAGACTCCTGGAAACGACACGACGCCGACCACCTCATGCCGCTCAACCATGACTGGATCCGCGTGCGTCGGCGCATGGCGGCGCACAAGGTTTCCCCCACGACCGCGCCGGCGGATAGCGAGCTGCGCGCGCAGTGCGAGATGTCGCGTCTCACTCTCCTGGCGCAAAAGGCCGCGGTCCACAACGCCTTGGGCATCATGCGGCAGAACGCCGCCCGCAACCTGACCGCCCGCCGCAAACTCCTCGACGTGTTCAAACGCTCGATCGAGCTGCATCAAATTGTCACGGGTATTCTCCCGGCTAAAGTCCCGTAACCTCGCTAGCGGATAGCCGCCCCGTCGCCCACCCCGATCCAACGACATGCAAGAACTGGGTGTAACTCAAGAAGACGGTAGTTCCCGTCGGTGGGTCGGACATTCTTGCTCATGATACCCCACCTAAACAGGGCGATTCGTTATACCACAAGAATTGGAAATATTGCCCGCCTCGCACCTGGCGGCATCCCGCGAGTATGATTTGCGTCCGATTGACCATGCGAAACACTCCCACCGTCCGAACCCTCCTCCCCGTCCTTGGCGCGTGCGCGTTGGCAGTGGGCGCGTCGATCGCGCTGGCGGGCGACTGGCCCACTTGGGGGCACGACCCATCCCGCAACATGGTTTCCGATGAAAAAAGCCTGCCCATTTCCGCGGAACCGGGAAGCGTGAAGGACGGCACCGACCAAATTGACTCGGCGACGACGAAGAACGTGAAGTGGGTCGCCCGGCTCGGTTCGGCATCCTACGGCAACCCCACGGTGGCCGGCGGGCGCGTGTACGTCGGCAGCAATAACACTCCGCCGCACGATCCGAAGTACAAAGGGGATTACGGCACCCTCCTGTGCTTCGACGAAAAAACCGGATCACTGCTCTGGCAACTAGTCGTCCCCAAGCTCGCCTCCGGTAAGGCCAACGACTACGAAAACACGGGCCTCTGCTCCTCCCCCACCATTGATGGCGACCGCGTCTACGTCGTGACCAACCGGTGCGAAGTCCTCTGTCTCGACGCCCACGGACAAGCCGGCGGGCAAAACCGCGGGCCCTTCACCGACGAAGCGCAATACACGGCCGGCCCGGGCAAGCCGCCGATCGCACAAGGCCCGGGCGACGCCGACATCCTCTGGCGCTACGACATGCGCGAGGAACTCGGCGCGTTCCCACGCAACATGACCAGCAGCGCCATTCTGGTCGTCGGCGACAAACTCTTCGTCACCACGTCCAACGGCGTAGACTGGACCAACAAGCATCTCCCCGCCCCGGACGCGCCCGCGCTGATCTGCCTCGACAAGAAGTCGGGCAATCTGCTGGCGGTCGAGCGGTCGGGCATCAGCCGACGGACGTGGGTCTGCAACTGGTCGAGCCCCGCATACGGAGTGATCGGCGGAAAGCCAATGATCGTGTTCGGCGGGGGCGATGGGTACTGCTATGGGTTCGACCCCGCCATCGAGGCCCCGTCCGCGTCAACGCCCCCGGCGACCCCGGCGCAGGGGAATGCCGTCATTCCTGGCGCTCCCCCGCCCGTGCCCACGCTCAAAGAGTTGTGGCGCTTTGACTGCAACCCGCCGGGCCGGCGCGAGAAGGACGGAAAGCCGGTGAAGTATGGGTCGCAGGAAGGCCCAAGCGATGTGATCGCGACGCCGGTCATTGCCGGCGGGCGCCTCTACGTCGCCATCGGGCAGGAGCCCGAGCAGGGCGAAGGCGCTGGCGCGATGAACTGCATCGATCCGACCAAGGCCGGCGATATCTCGCAAACAGGCCGCGTGTGGGTCAACGAAAAGATCGGCCGCTCGGTCTCGACCGCGTCCGTCGCGGATGGGTTGGTCTACGTGGCGGAGTTGAGCGGCTTCGTTCATTGCCTCGACGCGTCAACCGGCGAGGAAGTCTGGAAGCACGACACCGAAGGCCACATCTGGGGCTCGACGCTCGTGGCGGATGGGAAAGTCTACATCGCAAACGAAAACGGAATCCTGACGATTCTCGCCTCGGGCAGGGAGAAGAAGGCGCTGGGTACGATCGATTTCAAGGATGCGATGTATGCGACGCCCGTAGTGGCCAACGGCGTGATGTACGTCGCGACGGCTAACAATCTGTTCGCGATCGCCGGGTCAGCAAAGTGAAGTCGGATATCGAACTTGGCGCCCAACCTCGGTGCGGAAAACCGCTAAGCCGCGAAGAACGCGAAGGCGGACGCGAAGAAGAGGGGACGCCACAGATAAGCACGGCTGGACACAGATTGGCTGTGTAGGGTGGGTGTACTCGCCCACCGCATTTCATCGAGCCGCGGAGCGAATCCGACGGTGGGCGAGTACACCCACTCTACACGCTCCAACGTGACACGGGCATCCCGCCCGTGCCTGGCGCGTAGGAATTATGAGGACGTTTGGCAGCGAAATTCCCCGTAATCCCCGACGCATTCGGCATGGGCGGGACGCCCATGTTGCCAGGAGATGTATGAACCCGATACGAAACTTATTGCTGCTTACCCTTCTCTGCGGAACATGCCTGTGCGCGGGAATCGCCGGTGATCCGTCGGGCTATTTCAACGATTTCGAGAAGACTCCGGCGGGCAAAGTCCCCGAAGAGTTCATGGTCCTCAACGGGACCTTCACCGTCGCACAGGACGCCGGCAACAAGTTTCTCGAGCTGGCACCCGATCCGGTGGACGGAGACGGCCTTCTCTTCGGCCCGGCGGACGTGACGGCGGGCGAAGTGACGGGCAAGATTTGGGCCGCAGCATCGGGCCGGCGGTTCCCGGAATTCGGCATCGGCTCCAACGACGCCGGGGGGTACAAGCTGATTGTCCTCCCGGCATTGGGCGTCATCGAGCTGCATCAAGGCGACGACACAAAAGCCTCCGCGCCCTTCGTCTGGAAATCGGAAACGTGGACGAAACTTCGGCTCCGCGTCTCCAAAGTTGAAGGCGGCAAGTGGAAAGTGCAGGGCAAGGCCTGGCCCGGGGGCACGCAAGAGCCGGGCGATTGGGCCGTGAGCTTCGACGATCCCCAAGCGCCGCCGGCAGGCCGGGCGTCGACGTGGGGCACACCTTATTCGGGCAAGCCGATTCGGTTTGACGATCTGAGCGTGCGCCGGTTTTGAACCGAAATCTTCGCCACGCAGGCACGGAGAAAGCATCGCAGGAGGTGAAGCTGCGCCGCCAAAGACCGGTCGGGCTGAGCATTTGTTTAGCCGCCCCGCTTGCGGGGCGTTTTTACTTTTGCTGGCGCGAAACGCGCCCCGCAAGCGGGGCGGCTAAACGGTTAAGCTCGAACGCGCTTGTGCGGCAACAAATTGTCGCAAACCATCGAAAGCCTTGGACGCTGCCAGAATTTCCTTTACCCTCTCACACGGGCACCTCTAACAAACCAGGAATGACGGTATGCGACTCCCGTTCAAATCGTTGTGGGCAGAATTCAAGGCGTTTGCCTTCAAGGGGAACATGATCGACCTGGCCGTCGCGGTCGTGATCGGCGGCGCGTTCGGGACGGTCATCAAGGCGGTCGTCGATGACGTAATCATGCCCGCAGTGAGTTACGCCGTCACTGCGGCAAGCACTGCGGCCAAGACCGCGGGTGAGGTCGCACAGACCGCCGGGAACAAGGTCGGGCTGGCCACCCAGCCGGCAACCACTCAGTCGGCCACCACGCAAGCCGCCGTCGCGACAGCCGCGCCGCCCGCGCCCCCCGCCGCCGCTCCTGCGCCCGCCGACAAGCCGCCCGAAAAGGCGGTCGAATTCAACTTGATGATCGGGCGATTCAAGGTCGGCGATTTCATCGGCGCGATTCTCAACTTCCTCATCATC
>JAQGHP010000362.1 GCA_028288775.1 Phycisphaerales bacterium
AGCCCATCAGCAAGATGAAGATCGTGCCTAGCGTGATCATGAGGTGAAACGAGTAGTAGAGCAGCTCGATGTTGTCGGGCCACTGGTCCTTGGGAAAGTCTTCCAGACCGTGCACGAAACTTCCAAAATGGCCATAGGCGAGAAAGCTGAGCGCGCCGGGGACCTCGATCGGGTTGTCGAGCCTGTGAGCCGCGACGTTGGGCTGCCCGATCATCGCGACGCCCGCCATGGGACCGCCGACGAATCGGCCTTCCATCGCGGCCAGCGTGACAGGCTGGTGCTTGCCAACCATTTTCGCCTGCTGGTCGCCGGTCGGAAACGCGACGAGAACCGAAGCGATCAACCCCATCAACGTCCCGCCGCGCAGGTAGAGTCGAGCCTGCGTCGGATGCAGCCCGCGCAACGCGTAGAACGCGCCCACCGCGGCGACGACGAACGAACCGGTTACAAGAGCGGCCGCCTGATTGTGGGCGCACTGCACCCAGGCCCATGGATTGAGCAAATACGCGCTGAGACTTGCAATGCCCAACGATCCGCCCGCTTCGATTTGGTGACCCACGGGATACTGCATGAACGCGTTGGTCACCAAGATGAAGTAAGCGGAAATCCAACTCCCCACCGCAACCGCCAACGCGGCCACGAAGTGAAGTCGCGGTCCAAGCCGTTTTTCACCGAAGATGAGCGCGCCGATGAAGGCACTTTCCAGAAAGAACGCGAACATGCCTTCCATTGCCAGCGTTTGTCCGATGACGCCGCCGGCGTACTTGGAGAAGTCCGCCCAGTTCGTCCCGAACTGAAACTCCATCGGAATGCCGGTCACCACCCCCACGGCGAAATTGAGCCCGAAGATCCTGGCCCAGAACCGCACGGCCTGGTTGTATTTCTCATCGCCGCTCCGCAGGGCGCGCCACTTCCAATAAACAAGGAACCACGCCAGACCCATCGTCAACTGCGGAAAGAGATAGTGATAGGTGATCGTAAAGCCGAACTGAATGCGGCTCCAAAGGGCGGGATTGCTGACGAGGGAGTTCATTGCGTCCTCGCACCCACGCAATCGAGTTGATCGAGATCCAGTGCCGGGACCACCGCGTACGCGTCGGAGTCATAGTCAAGGCTCCTGGCGGGACGGTTGCCATCGCAGAAGATCACCTTGGCGCCGGGAAAGGCCGCCGCGGCCTGGTATGTGATGAAGATGAGTTCGTCGCCGACCTCGCCTTGGCGCGCGGCGGCGCCGTTGAGCGAGCAGACGGTATCCGGGCCGGGGACGGCGTAGGTCACCCACCGCGCGCCGTTGCTCATATTCAGGCAATGAACCTGCTCATAGGGCAGGATGCCGGCTGCGCGCATCACGGACACGGGGATGGTCTGCGAGCCGTTGTAATGTAGCGATTTGCCGGTCACGCGCATTCCGTGGACTTTGGCGGCAACAAAGGTTCTCATGAAATAATCCTTAATGCTCGGGACTCCAATGCATGATCCGAATCGGCGTTGACGGAAACCGGATAGGCAGTATCACGATGCGCTCGCCGCGCTCTTTCATGAGCGCAAGGTCGGGCACACGAATTTTGTTAGAGATGCCGGCCATGAGATATTCTCTTTCCTCACGACCGTCGTTGCTCGAGAGTTCGAAGGAACACGCGCACCAGGGCCGCTGGTACGACCCCGGCACACGCGTGATTTCGCTCATGCGGTTGCCCCAGCCAGCGCATTGGCTTGGCTGTCCTTCTTCGCCACCGAGGGCGTGCTTTGGCCATTCGCGCGCAGCTTGAGAAGTCCGATCAGCACCTTGTTTTCTTCTCGAGCCAGCTCTTCGACCGAACGCCCCGCGGCCTCGCGCATGACGCCATTAATGACGGTTTGCTTGAGCTGTGGCGTGATGTTCGGAGTGCCAAGCGCCTTCATCATGCCCTGCAGTGGATCCATGAGATGGGCCATGAAGTGCTCGATTCCACCTGCACCTCCGCCGAGATGCCATTGCAGGCTTTGGCCCATCACGCCCCAGCGCAGCCCCGGCCCATAGGAAACGGCGGCGTCGGTGTCCTCGACGCTCAGCACGCCTTGCTCGATAAGGTAGAGCATTTCGCGGTAGAGGGCCGCCTGCAGGCGGTTGGCGACATGGCCCGGGAGCTCTTTCTTTAGATGAATCGCCTTCTTGCCAATTGACGTATAGAACGCAATTGCCTGTTTGATCGCTTCGGGCGACGTCTTGGCGCCGCCGACGACTTCCACGAGCGGGATGATGTGCGGCGGATTGAACGGATGGCCGACCAGGACGCGCTCGGGATGCTTGCATTTCGACTGCATGACGCTCGGGGTGATGCCCGAGGAACTGGAGGCGATGATCGAGTCGAGAGGAATGACTTCATCCATCTCGGCGAACAGCTTCATCTTGAAGTCTGGACGCTCGGGCGCGTTTTCCTGGACGAGATCGGCCTGTGCGAGCGCATCCTTCATGTTCGGCGCGAAGCTCAAGCGGTCGCGCGTCGCGCCCTTCGAGAGACCGATGTTCGTTAACTCTGCCCATGCTTCGTCCACGTACTTGCGCAAGTTGACTTCGGCATTTGGCGCCGGGTCGGTCGCGATGACGTCGAAGCCGCGGGCGAGGTATTGTGCCGCCCAGCTTGCGCCGATTACTCCCGTTCCGACGATGGCGATGCGATGAATGGGTTTGTCGTACGACATGACTATTTCTCCGTGTTAGGGGTTTGGATAAAGGCGATTCCAGTGAGGTTTCCGTTGGCGGCGACCAACGTGCGCTTCTCGGATCCGTTGAGCCGAGCGGTATAAACATCACCGACCAGATCGGTGACGAACATTCTGTCGCCCGCGACGTCGAGGGCGATGCCGATTCCTTCCATCAGATCCGTGACGATGATTTCCTGCGCCATCAGTTTGCCGGTCGCCGGATCGAACCGGGCGCGACTTACCGAGTTGCCGCGCGGTGGATTGCCGCGGTCGGTCCAGTACAGCACGTGGTTCTGCAAATCGAGTTCGAGGTCGATCGGTTCGGGCAGGTGGTCGAACAGCACCTCGATGTCGCTGCGGTTGGCAGGCGTCTCGCCTTTCGGCGATTCGAGGTTTGCGCGGAAGATGCGGCCGACTCCTCCGTTGTCCGGACCTTTCTGGGTCCAGTACAACTTCCCGCGCTGCGGATCGACGGTGATTCCGACGGACCACTTCGTGGCGTCGGGGCCGGGCCGAGAGTCGCCGCCGCTGGTGTCAAGCAGCGTCTCGACGTTTGCGCCGTCGAGGTTGCAGCGCATGACGCGCATTCCCTCGCGGTCGCACCAGTAAAGTTTGCCGCTGGCCTTCTCGAGATGCATCTGCTTAGGAGTGAAGGTGCCGCCCTCGGGGACGATGGTTCGTCGATTGCGCCCATCGAGATCGATGCGCTCGATTGAGCCGTCGTTCTTCTTTGGGTTCCCCATATTGGTCCAGAAGATGTGTCCGGCTTCGACATCAACCACAATGCCGTCGGGAACGCGGCATCCGGTCACGATGGTCTTCAGCTCGGAACCATCGGTGTTTGCCGTGAAGATTCGGCCGGTGCTGGCCGCGTCGAGCACGAACAGGCGCTCACGAGTGGCTTTCTCGCCCGGCGCGCGCTTGGGGCCTTGAGTCTGTAACCTTGCCATAGTCTGTCTCCTCGTAAAGGGAATTTGTTATCCAACTGCACGCTTCTGATGAGTCCAATAGCGCTCGCGCAGGATCCTCTTGAGGATCTTTCCCGAGCCGCTCTTGGGTAGTTCAGATTCTGAGAATTCGATGCGGCGCGGGACCTTGAAGTTCGCCAGCGTCCGCCGGCAATGCGCAATCAACTCGTCGGCAGTGAGAGCCTTTCCAGCCTTCAGCACTACGCAGGCGGTCACAAGTTCACCCCACACGGGATCGGGGATTCCAAAAACCGCCGCTTCTTCAACCGCCGGATGCGCGTAGAAGACTGCTTCGACCTCGCCGCAGTAAACTTTCTCCCCACCGGTGACGATCAAGTCCTTGATGCGATCGAGGATATAGACATATCCGTCGGCGTTTTGATAACCCAGGTCGCCAGTACGAATCATGCCGTCTCGAAATACAGATTCAGTCTCTTTCGGATTGTTCCAATAGCCTTGCATGACATTCGCACCGCGGGCGACCAACTCTCCCGGCTGGCCAACCTCCACTTGCTTGCCGGACTGGTCCACGACTCGCACATCGATCCCGGGACAGGGGCGGCCACAGGAGAGCAGCCTGTCTTCCGTGTGCTCATGATCCTGCAGACCCGTGAGAAAGCCGGTCTCGCTAAGCCCATAGCCTTGAACCAGTTTCAGATTTGGGAAAAGCGCTCGAATTCGGCGGATCAGCTCCGGGGCAATTGGAGATCCGCCATACACCACCTGCTTCAAGCTGCTCAGGTCAAAGCGATTGAGATCAGGGAATTGGGTCAGGAAATTGAGCATCGTCGGCACTAACGCGGTGGCAGTAACGCGCTCACGCGCGACCGTCTCACAGAAACTCTGCACGGTGAATTTTGGAATCGTGACTTGGTACGTACCGAACGCCGGCGCCGCAAACAGGGTTGGAAAGTCCAAGATGTGAAACATCGGCGCCGCGTGGAGATACACACCGCCTTCCTCATAGCGCATCCAGTAGTTGAGGAAGTGGATGTTTGAAAGCAGATTGGCGTGAGTGATTACCACCCCTTTGGGATGGCCGGTCGTGCCGCTCGTGTAGATCATGGCCAGGACCGATTCTGGATCATAAATCGCATCAGGAACCGATTCGTTGCTGGCGTCAAGCGGTTCTTTGTCGAGCACGAGCTCCCAGGACAAGCGGACGGTTGGGACGGGCAGCGATGAGTGACGGATCAGCCCGCGCGGGCTCGCGTCCATCAGGACATGATCAATTTCTATGGGGGACAGCCGCAAGTTTAATGGGATAGTAATCACTCCCAATCGACTGCACGCATAGATCAACTCGATGTACTCGGATCCGTTCGGAAGAAGAATTGCCAACCGGTCTCCGCGTGTAAACCCGTGATTGATCAGCGATGCGGCAACACGCTCGATTCGCTCTTGCAATTCCCGAAAGGTGATGCGCTTCTCGCCCAATCTCAGCGCAGTGTGCTGCGGATAGTAGCGGAGCGCTCGTTCGATGGTCTGTGTGTAGATCATTTTGCACACTCCGCATGTTCGGTGGTGTGCTCGACTTCGCGTCCCCGGCGATATCGCACCAGATCCGCGACACTGATCATGAGGAGGTCGTGTCGCTTGCAAAAGCCGACGAGATCGGGGACACGCGCCATCGTGCCATCGCGGTTTATGATTTCGCAGATCACGCCAGCAGGATACAAACCCGCGAGCCTGGTGAGATCGACCGCTGCTTCTGTCTGGCCGCGGCGTTCCAATACACCGCCGCAGCGGGCACGGAGCGGGAAAATGTGGCCGGGTTGAGCAAAGTCATCTGGGCGACTGCGCGCGTCGAGTGCGGCGAGAATGGTTTGCGCTCGATCGTATGCAGAGATCCCGGTCGTCACGCCGCGTCGTCTGGCATCGACCGAAACCGTGAACGCCGTCTCGTGAAGCGCCGTGTTCTGCTGAACCATCGGCGGAATCTTCAGCTCGTCTAATCGCTCGCCCGTCATCGCCAGACAGATCAGGCCGCGACCTTTGGTGGCCATGAAGTTGATCGCCTCGGGCGTGATCATGTCCGCCGCGATCGTCAAATCACCTTCATTTTCGCGGTCTTCATCATCAACGACGACGACCATGCGTCCGAGCTGAAGTTCTCGCAGAGCTGCATCGATGGTT
>JAQGHP010000389.1 GCA_028288775.1 Phycisphaerales bacterium
CTCCTCCCAAGAGCAGACCACACCGTTCCCGCAATAAGTCGAACGCCGAATTACGCAAAACGGGCCGCCCGGAATTGGGCGGCCCGTTGGTTTGTCGAACGCGGATATTCGCGCCTGCACTTTGGCAAATTACGTGAGGTTAGTTCCCGGCTGCGCCTGCACCGGCTCCGCCGCCCCGGCGTCCGCCCTGGCCGCCCCGGCCACCGCCGAAGCGTGCCGCGGCGTCCTGGCGTTCCTTGGCGAGCTTCGCCTGCTCGTCAGTAAGCTTCTGCACCTGGTCGGAGGTCAGGACGGCCTGGATCTGCTTGGCCGCTTCGTCGGCGTTGGGGGCCGAGGCCATGAGCGCCTGGCGGGACTTGTCCAGTTCCTGCCGCTTGTCCTGGGCATCTGCCCCGGCGTTGCGCAGCTCGGCGAACTGGTCCTGAAGCTTCTTCAGGTCCGCCGCGTGGTCGGTCCGCCACTGGTCCGACTGCTTCTTGAAATCCTCGCGGATGCTCTGGATTTTCGACTTCTGGTCCTGCGAGAGGGCAAAATCCGGGGAGAGATTCAACTCGCCCAGAGCCGAAACCAGCTCATTGACCGCATTGCGTCCGAACCCGCGGCCGCCGCCACGGGGCGGCTGCGGCTGGGCCGGCGCCGGCGTGGGTGCGGGATCATCAGCACCGAAGCTCAAAACGGGCATCGCGAGCGCAAAAGCAGCCGCGGAAACGAGTAACGTCTTGCGAAATTTCATGGCCAATCGCTCCTTCACCAGCCCGACATCCGCGGGACATGGTGTGACAGGGTGAGACGTTCGCAAGCAATGGGCCTCAATCCCACCCCAGCGCGGACACCCGCGCCGGCACGCGATGCGAGCACGTCTGCTCGTTAGCACCCCAGGCCGGCTTGAATATTCCATCCAAACGAAAATGCCCGTCCTATTTGTGCGGCGACGTCACCGGCTTAGGTTCCGCCTCGTTGTTCATTCCCGCATCCGCCACGGCGCACGCATGCAGCAACCCGTCCGCCACTTCCCGCTCAACCCGCAGCGCCAGCGGCGGCCATTGGCCGACGGTTACCGTCACGACGCACTCGGCGGGGTGCCCGGCGCGGGCGGGCGAGCAGACGATGCTCGACACGTGCTTCACGTCGATCGCCCAGTTCCCATGAAATACCAGGTGCGCCGCGAGCCCGTTTTTCAGGGCGTGCCATACCGTGTTGGCGTTGATGGATTGATGGCTCAGCCGCAGCGTCGGAGCCGCGGCGGGGTCTTCGGTGTCCATGTAAATGCGAAGTTCCTGGATGGCCGCACTGTGCGGGAAATGCACCGCCTGAATCGCGTACACCCGATCCAGTTCGACCGCGACGCCGACGCCTAGCCTCACGAGTGCCATGGGCTTCTCCTTGATCCCGGTGATGAATTTGCGGCCACGCGGTGATGTGATGAATCGCGCGACGCTAATCATTGTACGTCCGGTGCAGGGACTTATTCCCGGCGATCCACTGGGTTTTCCGCTGCGCGGCTTTCTGATCCTCGCCCGTTTGAGGCGAAGCTACCGGGCGTCCGAGCCCGGGCTGCGCTCCATCAGGATCGAAAGCATCCGCTCCGGTCGGTTCAGAAAATCCCTTGTCACCTTGTAGTGTTCGGTTTCCGAGTACGGCACGCGTTCGATCCGGCTGCCGCCCAGCGAATAAATCAAGGCATCGGGGTAGGCCATGATGATCGGCGAGTGGGTGGCGATGATGAATTGCGATCCCTCCCGTACGAGGTCGTGCATCATGCTCAGGAACCCCATCTGCCGCATCGGCGAAAGCGCCGCCTCCGGTTCATCCAGGAGGAACAGCCCGCCGCCCCTAAAACGATTCTTGAAAAGTGCGAAAAACGACTCCCCGTGCGATTGCTCGTGCAGCGAAACGCCTCCGTACGCGGGCAGGATCGGCGGGATTTCCTTACTGGGAGGCACGACGGCATCCAGTTGCTCAATTTCCGTTGCGACGTTGAAGAAGCTTTCCGCCCGCAGAAACCAGCAGTCCTTCGGGCGTCGGATCGTCCTCCGAAGGCGAATGAAGTCGCACAAAGGGGAGTGCGAGCTTCGCGTGGCGAAATTGAAGTTTCTGCTTCCGCCTTCAGGATTGAGCCCAAGGCCGACGGCGATCGCCTCGAGCAGCGTGGACTTGCCCGAGCCATTTTCGCCGACGAGAAACGTCACGGAACTGTGAAAATCGAGCGTGTCCAACGATGAAATTGCCGGGAGGCAAAACGGGAATTCACCGAAGGACGGCACGCGGTCCCGCAGCAATGCAACGGATGCGAGAAAACGTTTTTCGTTGAGTAGATCCACTTTTTGCGATGACGGTTGATGAAAGCGCGACGAGAGCTTCGACGGCCCTCTTCATTTTCGTCAGTCGCTGCGGGCCGGCAACTGCTCCAACTCGACAATCAACGCCGCCTGTGCCGGGATGACCTTCTTCTTTGCCGTTTCGAGGTCGAACCATTCCGCCCGGTCCACTTCCGGAAACTCGGCCTGCCTGCCCGATTTGGGCGGCCATTCCATCGTGAACGTGTTGCTTCGTATTGCGGTGGCGTCGAGGTCGCCTTCCACCGCCCATGCATGAACGGTCTTCCCCGACTTCTGTTTGATCGGCGCGAGCGCCAGGAATGGACCGGAAGGCGCGACGCCCGTCTCTTCCTGAAACTCGCGCTTCGCCGCATCCAACAGGTCTTCACCCGCGGCCACCTCCCCCTTGGGGATCGTCCACGCCCCCTCGTCCTTCTTCCGAAAAAACGGCCCGCCGGGGTGAACGAGCAGCACCTCGGGCGTACCCTGCCGAACGCGATACAACAGTAGACCGGCACTCACCTGGGCCATGGCGGGATTGTAATGCACGCGACGGGTACAACGTCAGAGGCCTTTCGCGCGACTGATTTTACAGAGGCAGTATTTCGGGTTGCCGATTGAGCCGTGCTTCGGCTTGCGGTCATGCCGCGGGCTTCACCGCGAGGACCTTCACGCTCGCCGCATATGCGTTCACGTCGTAACGTTCAAGCAGAGCGGTTAGCCCGCCATGCACCGTTTCCGATTCCGCGGTGCAGCAGCCGGACGCAACGACCGGGAGACTTCGCGAAGACGTCATCGGCGGTGAGCAGCATGCCGATTGGCCCTCGACCTTCGCGTAGGCGTTCAAGTCGGAGCCGCTGTCCACAATCTGCACATGTGCGAACCCGGCGTCATTCAGACCGCGCCGGTAATCCTCAATCAGGATTGCTCCAGAGATGCAGCCGACGTAGGCCATCAGGTCATTAGCCAGCTCGGCGGGGAGGGGTTGTTTGAGGGCGATGTCACTGACGGCCAGCCTGCCGCCGGGCTTGAGGATGCGGGCGATTTCGCGGAAGACCGCCTGTTTGTCCGGGGCAAGATTGATGACGCAATTGCTGATGACAATGTCCACGGACGCGTAGGGGAGGGGGATCTTGTCGATCGAAGCGAGATGAAACTCCACATTGGCGAACGGCCGGCCTTTCGCCCCGGCCGCGGCGTTCCGTTTGGCGCGATCGATCATGGCCGGCGTCATATCGATGCCGATTGCCCTGCCGGTCGGCCCGAGTTTTTCCGCGGCGAGGAATACGTCCAGTCCCCCGCCGCAACCTAGATCGACGAGGACTTCTCCGGGGCGGAGATTGGCAAAGGCGGTGGGGTTCCCGCAGGACAGCCCCATGTTCGCTTCCGCCGGAATCGAGTTCAGCGATTCGGCGGTGTAGCCAAACGCCTCGGCGACGGCGCGCACGCCGGTGTCATCGTTCGACAGCGCACTCCGAGCCACGGCACCATATTTCTCCTGCACGACCGTCTTAATGTTGTTCGACATGTTGTACCTCTTTCGTGTCGGCCGCGGGGGCAGCCAGTGGAACTTCATGCATATGGCCGCGGGTCAATCGCCAGCAGGGAATTGCACCAATCACTCCCACCAGCGGCCCGGCGACGTAAATCCAAACGGAATGCAGATGCCCCGAAACCAGTGCCGGGGCCAACGACCGCGCCGGATTCATCGAAGCCCCCGAGATCGGCCCGGCAAACATCGCCTCCAGCCCGATCACCGCGCCGATCGCAATTCCCGCCACGACCCCGATCTCCTTCGGGCCGGTGGAAACGCACAGGATCACGAACATGAGCATGCCGGTGAGAACGGCCTCCAGCGCGAAAGATTGCAACGCAGAACCTGCGGGGAGCGTCGCGCCCAGGTACGCCGCATTGGAGAACATCGCCCGCAACAGCAGACTTGCGATAATCGCCCCCGTCAACTGACTCAGGATATAAGGCCCGACCCATCGCCCGCGCAGCCGCCCGGCGAGCCAAAATCCGATCGTCACCGCCGGGTTTAAGTGCGCCCCCGACACGTCGCCCACGGCATAGATCATCGCCATGACCACGAGCCCGAATGTGACAGCCACGCCCACGTGGCCCACGCCGCCCCCGGTCACCGCATCGATGATGACCGCCCCCGTGCCGGCGAAGACGAGCGCAAACGTCCCGAACATTTCCGCGGCGTATTTTCTCATCCGCTCACGCGGCCGGTTTCCGTTCCCAAGGGGATGTAGCTATCGATCCGCTCGATGAACCGCCGGATCTCGTCGCGCACCCGGCGGTAATGCACCAATGCCTCCTCCTCGGTCTTCGCCCCCTTCGCCAACCGGGGCGGGTCGTCAAACCCGACGTGAATACGCCGCGCCTTGCCGGGAAAAATCGGGCACGTCTCGTTCGCGTGGTCGCAAACCGTCACCACATAATCGAACGCGACGTTCGCCAGTTCGTCAACGTGCTTGGAATGATGCCCGCTGATGTCCACGCCCGCCTCGCGCATCACGTCGACGGCCCGCGCGTTCATCCCGTGCGGCTCGGTGCCGGCGGAGAACGCCTCGATCCGGTCCGCCTTCAAATGCTTCGCCCACCCCTCGGCCATCTGGCTCCGGCAGGAATTCCCCGTGCAGAGAAACAGAACTTTCGGCTTCGTCATGGCCGTCCTTCCGGGCTCGAACGTGAAACATCCGATCGCTTGCATTCGCCTGCGCGAATATAGCGGGGGCAAGAAAAGCCCGGCGCACATTTCGCTGCGCTGACCACATTTGTGGTGCAGCCTTTCAGGCTGCATTTGCAGGCTACAAGCCTGCACAACAATGGGGCTCCGGCCGCCTACGAGCAGCAGCCGCCCGTCTCATTGCACTTGCCGGACTTCAGCCGCTTCGCGTCCTTTGCCAACTCCGGCACGTCTGCGAAACAACAGCCCAGGCATTCGATCAATTTCGCGTGAAATGGATTGCGCGCCGGCTTCAACTTGTAGTAACTCCACAAGCCATCTTTCCGCGCCTCGACGAGCCCGGCCTTGCGCAGATACGCCAGGTGCCGCGACGCCTTGGGCTGCGGGACCCCGAGCACATCAACGATGTCACAGACGCACAATTCGCCGCCGCGAAGCATGTGGAGGATGCGCAGCCGCGTCCGGTCCGAGAAGGCCCGGAACATCACATCGACCCGATTGCTTGCGGTTTTGACTGCCATATACGCTTGGACGAATATAGATCGCCGACAATTCGGGGTCAACCCGAAGCGCGCTTTTCTGCCGAGCACGAATGCTTCGGCGGGAAGCTGCCCGGCACCGGCTCGGATCACTAGCTCGGATTCACTGCCATCGGTACGCTGGAAATTGCCAAACTGGTCGCGGTGATGTCGCCCACCGGCAGCTTTACCAAATGATCGGAATTCCGTAAGCAGGAAACGCCCCATCGTCGCTGACGATGCTCATTCCCTCAACCTGTGCCTGCGAAATCAGAAGTCTATCAAAGGGATCACGGTGCTCCTTCCCGTTGACCTCGGGGAAGTGCAGCGTCGTGACAGGTTCCGTGTGCTGAGGCGTGATGTTGAGCAAGCAGAGTCAAAAAAAGAAACGGAACCACCTATAAAACAAGTGGTTCCGTCTTGATGGGCAGAGCCGGGATCGAACCGGCGACACATGGATTTTCAGTCCATTGCTCTACCAGCTGAGCTATCTGCCCTGATTGTCCGAGCGATCTTATTCGGTGAGAGACGATTTGCAAGACCGGCGATGAACGCCCCGGACGGTACGCGAAATCATCGCGCGGAACCGGGGCGAGCAATTCGCGCATGCGGTCTGTTCGCTGTATGATGCCGGGCTCTGAAGGAGACGCGATGAAGCTTTATCAAACGGGCCGTGGGCCGGTCGTTGAGCGGGCGGGGGTGTATCATGCCGCGGGGCAATCCTGGGACGCCCTCATCGCGGCAAATGATCTGCCGGCCGTGTTGGCGGAGGCGGTAAGCGCTTCCCCGGGCAGCGATGGATTGCAGGGAGAAGTTTTGGCGCCGATCGGGTCGCAGGAAGTTTGGGCGGCGGGGGTGACGTACTTCCGCAGCCGCACGGCACGGATGGAGGAATCGAAGTCAGCGGGCGGGGGGGACTTTTACGACCGCGTCTATGCGGCGCAGCGGCCGGAATTGTTTTTTAAAGCCTCGGCGAGCCGCGTGGTCGGGAACGGGGCGAAGGTGCGGATTCGGCGGGATTCCAAGTGGAACGTGCCGGAGCCGGAGCTGACGCTGCTCATCAACCCGCGCGGGAAAATCATCGGCTACACCATCGGCAACGACATGAGCTCGCGCGACATTGAGGGAGAGAATCCGCTCTATCTGCCGCAGGCGAAGATGTACGATGGGAGCTGCGCACTGGGGCCGGCGGTGCTGGTGACGGGGGAGCCGTTGGAACCCTCCACCGAAATTGCGATCGAGATCCGCCGCGGGGGGGACGTCGCGTTTAGCGGATCGACCACGCTCGCGCAGCTCAAGCGCGACCCAGCGGAACTGGTCGAATACCTCTATCGCGAGACGAGTTTTCCGACGGGCTGCTATCTGCTGACTGGCACCGGCGTGGTGCCGCCGGACGCGTTCACCCTGACGGCGGGGGATGAAATCGCGATCAGGATTGAGCCGATCGGGACGTTGACGAACGTTGTTGCGTGAAAAAGACCTTGTCGCCACAGATGGACACGGATGAACACAGATGGGAAGCGGGTCTCCCGTGGCATGGGCGGCTCGCCCATGTTCCTCGCTTTCATTCCGACCGTTGAATTCACAGAGACCACAGAGGCCACAAAGAGCACCGAGAGGAAAATCAAAGACGGTACGAGGCGAATACAAGAGAACCGGTTACCCGCCTTTCTTCTCTGTGCCCTTTGTGGCCTCTGTGGTCTTTGTGATTTTGAAGTGGCAGACATGGGCGAGCCGCCCATGCCACGGCAAATGCGCCATCGAACTCCATCTGTGTCCATCTGTGGCGAAATTTCCAGGATCCCATCAGCTATGCAACTCCACGGCTTCAACATCATCGGCACTGAAATTTCCCCCGGCGTTTCTACTTTTCGGGCGGTGAATCCATCGAATTCGCAAACTCTGGAGCCCGCGTTTCATGAGGCGGGAGCGGGGGATGTGGATCGGGCGGTGCGGCTGGCGGAGGACGCGTTTGCGGGTTTCCGGCGGCAGTCGCCGGGCCGGCGGGCGGCGTTTCTGAATGCCATCGCTTCGGGGATCGAAGCGAATGATGCCGTGCTTCAGCGGGCCAATGAGGAGACGGGGTTGCCGCCGGAGCGGTTGAAGATGGAGCGGGGGCGGACGGTGGGGCAGTTGCGGATGTTTGCGAAGCTCATCGACGAAGGGTCGTGGGTGGATGCGCGGATCGACCCGGCGGACGCTGGCCGCAAGCCGTTCCCCAAGCCGGATCTTCGGCGAATGCTCATCCCCATCGGCCCGGTCGCTATCTTCGCGGCGAGCAATTTTCCGCTGGCATTTTCCGTGGCGGGGGGCGATGCCGCCTCGGCTCTCGCGGCGGGCTGCCCGGTCGTGGTGAAAAGCCATCCGGGGCATCCGGGGACTTCGGAGATTGTCGCGGGGATCATCGTGGAAGCAGCCCGGGCGACGGGTATGCCCGCCGGGGTGTTCTCGATGCTGCATGGGCGCGGCCACGAAGTGGGCATGGCGCTGGTGAAGCACCCGCTGGTGAAAGCGGTCGGATTCACGGGTTCGCTCCGCGGCGGGCGGGCGCTGTTCGACGCTGCCGCGGCTCGGGTTGAGCCGATTCCGGTTTATGCGGAGATGGGCAGCATCAATCCCGTGTTCGTGCTGCCGGGCGCGCTGGCCGAACGGGGCAGGCAGATCGCCGAGGGACTGAAGGCTTCCGTCACGATGGGCGTTGGGCAGTTCTGCACGAATCCGGGCCTGGTGATCGGGATCGACAGCGAGCCGGCCCGGCAGTTCGCGGGGCAAATGGCCGGCCTCATGGCGGAGGCCGCGCCGGGAACGATGCTGTATCCGGGATTGCGCGATGCGTACGTGCAAGGCGCGGAGCGCTTCGCGAAAGTGCCCGGAGTGAAAGTCGCGGCCCAGTCGCGCACGCCCGCCGACGCGAACAAGACGCAGGCAACGCCGACGCTGTACGCCGCGGACGTGCGGACGTATCTCGCGAATCACACGTTGCGGGAAGAGTTGTTCGGCCCGGCGACTTTGCTGCTGACGGCGGGGTCGCGCGAGGAGTTGGAGCAGGTCGCCGCGACGCTCGACGGGCATCTCACCGCGACCATCCAGGGGACCGCGAAAGATCTGGAAGAATACCGCGGCCTCATCGCGCTGCTGGAGAGGAAGGTCGGCCGCCTGCTGTTCAACGGCTTTCCCACCGGCGTGGAAGTTTCCTCCGCCATGCAGCACGGCGGCCCGTAT
>JAQGHP010000399.1 GCA_028288775.1 Phycisphaerales bacterium
GCGGTGAAGGGTGCAAAGGTGCTGGTGCTGGGCCTGGCTTACAAGCCGGATGTGGACGACGTGCGGGAGAGTCCCAGCTTCGAGCTTATCGAGAAACTGGAGGAACTGGGTGCGAAGGTCGACTACAACGACCCGCACGTCCCCGCCACCCACGCCATGCGCCGCTACGATTTGCAGATGCGAAGCGTGCCGCTGTCGCCCGAAATGCTGGCAGGCTACGACGCCGTGCTGGTCGCCACCCACCACGCCGCGTATGACTGGCAGATGATCGCGGACCACGCGCGGCTGGTAATCGACACGCGCAATGCGCTACGCAATGTGAAGGGCCGCCGGGATCACATCGTAATGGCCTGAGCGCGACCAAGAATTCCCCCGGACGCAAATATTTGCCCGAAACCATCCACCCGTCTCCAGCCCTGGAGGGGCGAAAGACCTTAGCCCACGGCGCGAGCCGTGGGAGAAAATAGTAGAAGCAACCAACCAGCCCCGGAGGGGCGTAAGAAGCGCCGGATTCCAAAGTGGTTTCGGGTGACCTGAAGCGTCGGTCGCACCGACTCCGTTCAGAGCCGGGCCGTGTCGGCCCGGTCGGACCGAAGGTCCGCGCTGCACAAACCGGATGGTGCGTCGCGCTTCCGATCGCACAATTGTGGCACGGGTTTTCAACCCGTGCATGGTGTGTGAGAATTAAAATGCCTCGTCGCCCCGCGCACTAAGCACGGGTTGAAAACCCGTGCCACCGTGATACATCGCGCGGGCAAGTAGTCCGACCGCTCTAAATTGCTCCACGACACTTCAGAGCCGGGGCGTGCCGCCCCGGTCGGGCCGAAGGCCCGCTCCGGTCGCCTCTCGCTCGTATTCGAGTCTGGTTAGACGGAGCTTCGCTCCGACCGGGCCGACACGGCCTGGCTCCGAAATTACCCTGCGGATCATATGGGTCGGAGCACTGTCGACATTTCGCGCGTGTCATACATTCCCGGGCCTTACTGTAAATCGTGGATTCCTTCGGCAAGCTCCATCGGCTTGCCGATACGAATGAAGCGATGGGGTCCGAAGCGGGCACAATTTTATTGGACTACGATCCGCCGCTGGCATGCACTCGCGACAGCGGCACAGCCGCGATGCGTCAAAGCGTTTGGCCGGTTGGCCTTCTACTGGTCACGGGCCTTGCGGTTTCGATCGGGTTGGGGCGGGCCTACCACGATGCCGCTTCCGGCGTGGTCTTGCATTTGGCGCTCGTCGCGCTGGCGGCGGGGTTGGCTCGGGCGCAAGCCACATCAGCAGCTCTGCGTCGAATCTACGATCGCGTCCGCAACCCGAGCGCCGCAGTACGTGCGAAGGCGACCGTCTTCATCTGGGTCGCGGCGACGGCTTACCTGGCTTGCAACGCCCTGCTCGGCGGGCGGACCATCCTCCTGCGCTATCATGATGAGTGCAGCTACACGATCCAGGCGCACCTTCTCGCGCACGGGCGGCTGTGGGCACCGCAGCACCCGCTGGCGGATTTCTTCGAAACTTTTCATTTCCTCACCAAGCCCGTTTATGCCTCGATCTATTTTCCGGGCACAGCACTCTTGAACGTGCCGGGGGTATGGCTGGGTGTGCCATCGTGGGTGATGCCGGTGGTCATGGCGGGGATGGTCGTGGCGCTGTGCTACCGGATCGCCGCGGAATTGGCGGACGGCATGGCGGGGTTGCTCGTTGCATTGATCGTCTTGTCATCCGGCATGTTCCGGGCGCAGGCGACGATGGTCATGTCCCAAATGCCCGCGGCGATGCTCGGACTCCTGGCCGTCTGGGCATGGCTCCGCTGGCGGAACGGGCGGAAAATCGGCTGGGTACTGGCGATCGGCGTATTCGCCGGTTGGGGCGCGATCACGCGGCCGATCGACGCGCTCGCGTTCGTGCTGCCGGTGGGATGCGCCATGGCGGCCGCGCTGTGGCGAGAACCCAGGCGCGCATGGGCGACGACGGGCGCGGCGCTGGTTCTCGGGGCATTACCTTTCCTTTCCCTGCAAGCCGCGTTCAACGTGGGCGTAACTGGCAATATTCTGCAAACCCCCTATGTCGCGTACCTTCGGCAGAACCAGCCGGGATCGGTTTACGGGTCGGCCGCGGCAGCGCCGGGCATGGTCGAAAGCTTCTGCCGACTCCCGCAAAAGCAGATTTATCTTCGTGAGCTGATGGTGAGGGAGAACCCGCAAACGCAGCCGGGGTTTCTTCCGCGCGTGGCGAATCGCGCGGGGAAATTCGCATCGGTCGTCCTTCACAACGAGCTCCTGGCGGTGCTGGCGTTCGCGGGAGTCCTCGGCGGAAAACGGTGGCGATGGGTTCTTCTCGCGCAGATTCCGGTCTTCTTCATCCTGTATGCGCTGAACCCGTTTTTCCTGTTTCACTACGCCGTGCCCATGCTCGCCGCGACGGCGTTCGCGGCCGTCGTCGGAGCGCGCGTGGTGGCGGAATCCGTCCCCTCAACCCGCGCAAATTTAGTCGCGGCCTTCCTCACCACCGCGTTGCTCCTGCTCGCCTGCTCGGCCCTCCCCGGCCTCAACCCCGGCGTGCGCGACTCCGCCCCCTCAACCCCCCTGCTCGTTCGCGTCGAACAATCCCTCAAGAGTATCCGGGAACCGGCGGTTGTCCTGTTCCGCTTCGCTCCCGGGAGCAGCGTCGACGAAGAACCCGTCTACAACACCACCGCCGCGTGGCCGGATGACGCACAGATCATCCGTGCCCATGATCTTGGCGCCCGCGATGGCGAGCTACTCCGCTACTACGCCGCCCGCGAACCTCGCCGCGTGTTCTACCTCTTCGACCGCTCCGACCAATCGCTCACGCGCCTGGGCAACGCCGACGAAGCGGCGGCAATGCTGGGGAGAGTTGAGACAAAGTAGGTTGGGGCGGCGCGGGCGTGTGGTGGTAAGTCCTTTGTGTCCGGGGGGCGTGATGAATTCCCTGCCCGCGCCGCAATGCATCGGTTTGGGTCAAACAATCCATCGCATCAGCGGCCGTCGATCTCTCCCCAAGCAATTAAACCCGCGCGTGGCCGGGGTTGATCGGAGCGGGTATTCTTGCCGCCAGCGATGTCCGATGTCACCCAACTTCTCAACGCCATCGAGCACGGCGACCGCCAGGCGGCCGGCCAGCTCTTGCCGCTCGTTTACCACGAACTCCGCGCGCTGGCCCGCCAGCAGTTAGCGCGCGAAGGACCGGGCCACACGCTTCAGCCTACGGCTCTCGTCCACGAGGCGTATCTGCGGCTTGTCGGGCCGGGAGACGAGGCGCGGTGGGATAGCCGGGGGCACTTCTTCGCCGCGGCGGCGGAAGCGATGCGGCGAATTCTTGTCGACGCCTATCGCCGCAAGAAGGCGGACAAACGCGGCGGAGGGGCGGACCGCGCCGACATCGAACTTGACCACATTGCGACTGCCGCCCCAAGTGAGGACCTGATTGCCCTCGATGAGGCGCTCAACCGCCTGGCAGAACAGGACCCGACGAAGGCGGAACTCGTGAAACTGCGCTACTTCGTGGGGATGACCCTGCCAGAAGCGGCAAAGGTTCTTCAGATTTCCACCACGACGGCCGACCGCTACTGGGCCTACGCCAAAGCGTGGCTCCTGCGCGACATGAATGGTGCCGAGCAGGCCGCGAAGGGACGACGCATCGGAAGTAAAAAGTAGAAATGAAAAAGTAAAACGGGAAATTGCCGAAGCAAGGCGCGGTTTTCCACCTTTGCCTTTCTACTTTTTATTTTTTACTTCCAGAGTGGTGTGAAACCGCCCTGCTTTTCGCATGAACTGTGGGGCGGGCGGGCGGACTTTCAAGTCCGCTCGCCCGTAAAGGGGCGATCCCTCGCGGCAAATATTCGCTTCGGGAGTGTGAGGGCCAATGTCCGAGACGCCGGAAGAACTTGTTTTCGCCGCGGCACTCGAAATTGCCAATCCAGCCGACCGGGAAAAGTATCTCGACGCCGCCTGCGGCGACGATGCCGCGCTGCGCCGGCGACTGGACGAACTGCTCGCCTCCCACGGTCGGGCGTCACGCTTCCTGGAAGTGCCGGCCATTGGGGCGGCAGGCGTCACCACTGACCCCAATTCGTCAGATTCCAGCCGGCCGCCATTTGTAGCTACCCGACCACCGAGTGTGGTGCCCGGCACGCAGATCGGCCCATACACCCTCGTCCGCAAGTTGGGCGAGGGCGGCATGGGCGCGGTCTACCTCGCCGCCCAGGAACAACCCGTCCGACGGCAGGTCGCGCTCAAGATCATCAAGCCGGGAATGGGCGGCGAACAGGTCATCGCCCGCTTCGCCGCCGAACGCCAGGCCCTGGAGCGGATGGAACATCCGAATATCGCCCGAGTCCTCGACGCCGGCACCACGCAGGCCGGGCTCCCCTACTTCGTGATGGAACTCGTCGAGGGCGTCCCCATCACCCAATACTGTGACGAAAAGCGCCTCACGCCCCGCCAGCGCTTGGAACTGTTCATCCCCGTCTGCCACGCCGTCCAGCACGCCCACCAGAAGGGGATCATCCACCGGGACCTCAAGCCCTCCAACGTGCTGGTCGAGGTCTACGACGCCAAGCCCGTGCCCAAGGTGATCGACTTCGGCGTCGCCAAGGCGGTGGAAAAACTTCAAGTCGAGCAGACCGCCTTCACCCAATTGGGCGTGCTCATCGGCACCCCCGAATACATGAGCCCCGAGCAGGCCGACCTGGACGCCGCGGGCGTGGACACCCGCAGCGACATCTATTCGCTGGGCGTCGTCCTCTACGAACTGCTCACCGGAACAACGCCGCTGGAAGCACAGCGCCTCCGGCAGGTCGGCTGGGCGCAGATGCTCAAGAGCATCCGTGAAGACCATCCCCCCCGCCCGAGTACCCGGCTCAGCACCTCCGGCGCAGCCCGGGCGGAGATCTCCGCACGGCGCGGGACGGAAGCCAGGCGACTGCAGCGCCTGCTCATGGGCGATTTGGACCAGGTGGTGATGAAGGCGCTGGAGAAGGAATGCGACCGGCGTTACCAGACGGCCAACGGGTTGGCACGGGACATCGAGAGGTATCTGGACGACGAGCCGGTGGAAGCCCGCGGACCATCGACGACGTACAGACTGCGGAAGTTCGCGTACAAGCATCGGATCGCGTTGACCGTCGCAACGGGGTTTGCCGCCGTCTTGATCGCGGGAACCACCGTGAGCACGGTGGAAGCCATCCGCGCCAAGCACGCGCGAAACGCCGCCCTGACTGCCGAGGGCAACGCCAAGGCCCAGCGAGACGTAGCGATCCGCGAACAGGAACGCGCCGACGACGCGACGGCTGCGGCCACCGCGACTAATGAATTCCTTAACCAATACGTGCTCGGGCTCGCAAGCCCACAACTACAGGCCGACCAGGGGCGAGTACCGATTCGAGACATCACCCTCCGCGAGGCTCTGGACCGCGCGGCAGGCGAGGTCGGAAACCACTTTGCCAATCAGCCGCCGATCGAGTTTCGCCTCCGTTGTACGATCGGGCACGCCTATCACGATTTGGGTGAATACCAAAAGGCTTGCGGGCAGTTGGAAGCGGCAGTTGCCTTGTCTAAGAAGGTGGCAGTCGACCGACGAGAGGTGATCCGAACGAATTCGAGTTTGGCGAGCACGTATGTAAGCCTCGGCCGGTTTAACGAGGCGGAGACCCTTTACAAACACACGATCGAAGAATCCGTCAAGGCGGTAGGTGAGGTCGATCCCGATACGCTCTACTTATTCCAGAATTTGGGCTCGCTGTACGCAACGTGGGGGCGGTTCACCGAAGCCCAACTGAACTATCAGCGCGTGCTGGACGCGGATCAGAAAATCCTCGGGCCCGACCATCCCACAACCCTCGCCGCTCTCGGCAGCCTTGCGGTGACTTACACGGATCAAGGCCGCTATCGGGAGGCTCTCCCTCTGCTCGAACAAGTACTTCGAGCCTCGCGAGTCGCGTTCGGCTCCGAAAATCCGGTTACCCTGAACAGAGTAAACAACCTCGGCATGGCCTATTTGGACGCGGGGAAGCCCTCGTTGGCTGAGCCGTTATTGCTGGATGCTCTTAAGGCTCAGCGCCGCACGCTGGGCGTCGGCCACCCCGACACCGCGCGCACCGCCAATAACCTTGCGATCCTCTACGATCATCAGGAGAGATACGAAGAAGCCACCGGCCTTCTTACCGAAGCCCTGCGCCAGACCAAGTCGGGCCCCGGAAGCTCACCACAGCTCACTCTGACACTGGTCGAAACCCTGGCGGCGGTTTACGAGTCGCAAGGAAGGGTCGATGAGGCTGATGCGATGTACCAATTCGTGCTTTCGCAGCGGCGCGCCGTAATGGGGCCGCGACACCCCGCGACGCTCTCCGCGATGAACAATTTTGCCGAATTGCTCTCGAACGGGGAGCGGATGGTGGATGCGGAGGCGCTATTTAGAGAGACCATTTCGAAGGCAAGCGAGATTCTTGGCAGGCTTCATCCCGAGACGCTTCGATATAACAGCAACCTTTCCGGGGTTTATCGAAGAGAAGGCCGTTTCGACGAAGCCGAGCGTCTCGATGAAGCCGTTATCGAAGGGTACCGCAAGACGACAGGCAGCAAGTTTCCGTCGTGCCTGATCACGATGAACAATCTTGCGATCCTTTACTTCAGGCAGGGCCGGTATGCGGAAGCGGAGAAACTTCTCGATGAAGTTCTGCAAAGCCGGCGCGAGGTGATGGGTGACTCCCATCCGGCGACGCTCGCCGTCCTGCTGGATTTAGCGAACCTCCATGCACGGCGACACGATTTCGATCGCGCGGAGGTTGTGTTGCGCAGCCTCGCCGAGCCGGAGGGGCGGAACTCTACGACGGGAAAAGCCCAACGGGACCAGGCGCGCAGCCACCTGGCTGCGATCGGGCGCGCCCGTCAAGCGGAGGCGGCGTACATCAGTTCGGCGTCGGAAGGCGCGGGCAAGGACTCCGGTGCGGACGTATTTGAGAACCGAATCAAGTGGGCTCTCGCCTTGCGGGAAGCAGGGGCTTACGACGAGGCCGGGAATCAATTCCAGTCGGCGCTCGCCAGCGAATATGCAAAACACAGCTCCGTCGGCCGCATTCGATGCAGTTGCCATCTTGCGATCATTCATCATTTGCAAGGCAAGAACGACCTGGCAGGATCGCAATTCATGGATCTTCTCCGCGCCGGTCGGAGCGAGCTGGGGACGGATAATCCGGTCACCGTTCAGATTTTGCACGAAATGATCCAGTTCTTCCGCGATGAGGGTCGATTCGATCCGCATGTGCTGGACGACGTTGTTGCGGTGCTCGGGCCTGAAGAGCGCAACACCGGGGTTCCGCTGATGGACCTTGGCGGAAAACTGGTCGACCGGGGGAATTACAACGACGCGGAGGTTTTACTTCGAAAGGCAGTTGAGCTTTCGGAACAAAATGACCCGGCTGGATGGACCAAATACCTTGCGCGGAGCCGCTTGGGAGGCAGTCTTGCCGGGGAGCGAAAATTCGATGAAGGTGAGAGTTGGCTGCTGGACGGATACGAGCAATTAAAATCCCACGAAGCTGTCATTCCGCCCAAATACAAACCGTTCGTCGCGGAAGCCCGCCGGCGCCTTGCATCGCTCTACGAGGCGTGGGGCAAGCCGGATGAAGCGCAACGATGGCGGATTGACCCCTTGCCGACCGACCCACCGACCTTCTGGGAAACTGTCTCTGCGAGGATGCCGTCGACTCAGCCGGCGAACTAAGACAATTCGGTTGATCGGTCATCGCAACAGCCCCGCCCGTCCACCTCATTCACATTTGATAGGATTTCGCAACTCGCCGTCCGGTCTTACGCGCCTGATTCACTGTTCCACCAACGCCCTGAGCAAAATCAATTCCCATTTGGGGCGTTCCGAACCCCCCTTCCGCATGGATAGGTGGGGTGCGGTAGGGAACGCCTTCGATGATCCTCATCCGCGCACCCATTGCTCTTCGGCCGACATTTACCGGAAAGGAATCGCCATGAATCGTCTCCGTTGTCGGAATTGCGCGCGGGTCGGGGTATGCGTCATCGTGGTTGCCTGGCTTGCGACGCAGTCGGGGGCGCAGGCGCCGCGCAGAACGCCGCGGGCAATGAAGACTATTGAATCGAAATACTACGTCATTCACAGCGATCTCCCTCCAGATGATGTAAAGGAGGCATCACTGCGGATGACGAAGATGGCGGAGGAGTACCACGAGCGCACCAAGGGGTTCTCCGGCACGGTGCGCGGACGTTTGCCTTTCTATCTGTTCAGCAATCGGCGCGATTACTATATGGCCGGCGGGTTTCCAGGCTCGGCGGGGGTGTTTGAATTCAACGGCGAGGAATCCCGGCTGATGGCGGTTGCCGTCGACAATGAAGGGGGCGGCACGTGGCACGTCGTGCAGCACGAAGGGTTTCACCAGTTCGCCCACGCGGTCATCGCCGGCGATCTGCCGGTCTGGCTGAATGAGGGGATCGCCGAGTATTTCGGGGAGGCGCTGTTCACCGGCGACGGGTTCGTATGCGGCGTGATCCCGCCCAAGCGGCTCGCGGACATCCAGCAGGCCCTCAACGCCGGGCGATTCAAGCACATCCCGGATATGGCCACCATGACGCACGAGCAATGGAGCGTCGAACTCTCGGGCGACAATTACGACCAGGCCTGGTCGATGGTCCATTACCTCATCCACGGCGAAAACGGTAAATACCGCGACTCATTCTCGGCGTTCTTCGTGGACATCGGGCACAAGAAGCCGTGGGAGGAGGCGTGGAACAAGCATCTGGGCAGCTTCGACGGGATGGAGGAG
>JAQGHP010000410.1 GCA_028288775.1 Phycisphaerales bacterium
CGGTCGATGCCGTAATGCAGGCGGCTCGGGTCGGCCAGCCATGCCGCGACCATTGAGTCCAGCACGACCCCGCGGACGCTTACGCCCGCCTCGCGCATGACCAGCATGTCATACTTGATGTTGTGCCCGACCTTCTGAATTTCCGGGTCTTCGAGGGTTGGCCGCAGCGCATCGAGCACCTGCGCGCAGGGCAGGAATTGCGATCCTTCCGGCCCGCAAACCGGGACGTAATATCCGGTTTCCGCCTCCCAGCTAAAGCTCATTCCGACCAGGGTGGAACCTACCGCCGGGAGCTGATTGGTCTCGGTATCGAAGGCAAAACGCTTCTGCTTTTTGAGCTCGCGAAGAAAGTCGTCGAACTGTTCCTGTGTATTGATGAGCGTGTACTTGCAGGTGACGCCGGTGGCGTAGCCGTCGTCGGCGGGGGCCGCGGGCGCGGTGCCGTCTAGTTGGGCGGGCGCGCTTTGCCAGAACAATCCATCTTGAAACATCAGCGACCGCGCGGGGGGCGCTGGGGCAGCGGCAGCAGCCGGTTTGCCCGCATTCAAGTCTAACCGCGCGAGCAGATTGTTGAAGCCGAGCGTCTGCAAATGGGGGCGCAGCCCGTCGTTATTGAGGCCCGTGAAGCGGCAGACTTCCGCGTCGAAATCGAATTCGACATCGTCCTTCAGCGTGACCAGTTGGCGCGAGAGGTTGAGGCGGTCGCCGTACTTTTCAAAGTTCTCGCGCATCTTGGGCGTCAGCTCGTCCAGATGCTTGAGCACCGCGTCCGCCGACCCATACTTCTTCACAAGCTTGACGGCGGTCTTCTCCCCCACGCCGGGAATGCCGGGGATATTGTCGGTCGAGTCGCCGATGAGGGTCTGAATTTCGATCGCTTCCACCGGCGTGTACCCGTGCTTGGCTTCCAGCGCCTTGGGGTCCATGATTTCATCCGACTGCACGTCGTACATCTTCGTGCAGTCGTTGAGTGTCTGGCGGAGGTCCTTGTCCTTGGAGACCAGGAAGGTTTCGTACCCGCCGCCGCACAGGCGCTTGGCCATGGTGGCGATGAGGTCGTCCGCCTCGAAGCCGGGCTTGGCGTAGATGGGAATCCCCGCGTCGCGGACGATCTCGAGGATTCGCTGCTCCTGCGGATAGAAATCATCCGGCGGAGAAGTGCGGTTGGCCTTGTAGTCCTTGAAAATATCCTTGCGAAAGACCGTGTCGTCCCCGCTGTCGATCACCATCGCCAGGTAATCGGGCTTCCGCTGGTTCACCAGGTTCAGCAGCATCTGGGTGAAGACGTACGTGGCCCGGGTGGGCTCGCCGGTCGGGCTCGTCAGGTCGCGGAAGGGCGCGAAGTACGCCCGGTAAATCTGAGCGTGCCCGTCAATGATGTAGAAAGTCTTGGCCATTCGTGAATTGCGGCAACTCCCGTCGCCCGCCTCCCCCGGAAGGATACGGCTTTCAATTCTAGCCGTCCAAGGTCGTGAAATCCGCAGGAGCGGTTCACCGCGGAGCAGCCTGGGCCGCAAGGACCGTAGCGAAGCGGAAGGGATTGCTATTGATGGGATCCGGACTCAAGGGACGGATGTGGTGAATCACGCAGGGCTTTGTGGCTTCCGCTCGCCTCGACAGCTCAACGCTTTGGCGTCGCCGCACTGCAATCACACCAAACCAGGTAGCACGGCGGGAGGCACTTTTCAGGGCCCCAGCGTCTCCACGGTCACATCCGCAAGGTTTTCTTCAGCACCTGTCCCAGCACGCGCCGATCGGCGCGGGTCGTGCGCGCTTGCACGACCTTCGCCAGCACCGATGGGCACAGCACCAGCACCAGCGGGCTTTGCATCGGCTCCCCGGACGCGGCCGCCGATTCCTCCACCACGACCTTCAACTGCTTCAATTCCCCCGGCTTCAGCGGCACGGCCTTCATGATTTCCTTCAGCAGTTTCCCCGGATGATTCAGCGGCTTGGGCGTCGCCTGCCGGGTCTGCCGACGGCCGAATAGCGCCAGCAAACCGAGGACGCCCGCGCCCGCGCAGATCAGCAAGATCGGCTTCACGCCCGCGTCGCTCGACTCGTTCACATTGTCCTGAATGCTCTTGAATACGTCCTGCTGTGTAGGCTTGGCGGAAGCGACCGCGCACGACAACAGCAGGACGAGAATCGGGAATGCCGCGTGAAACGTGGAACGCAAAACGTGGGGAATGAAACGTGAAACGGGGGAGATGAAACGTGAAACGTGAAACGTGAAAACGGGCCGTGCAGTCGGACCATCGACGCCGCCAATCATCCCCGCGTCTCCGCGTCCCCGCGTCCCCGCGTCCTTCTTTCCGCCTCCCGGCGTCCCGGCGTCGTCTTTCCGTTTTTCACTCACGCCGCACCCGCGCCTTTCTGCTCCCGCGCCATTTCCACGACGTTCTTCAGCACTCCCAGCGCATATCGACGGACGCGTAAATTCTCGTCTTCCTTCGCCACACGCCCAACTTCGTTAATCAATTGCCACCACCCGATCTGCCGTAACGCCCAGAGGGCGGAGATGCGGTGCTCGGGGCGGGTGTCGCGGAGCATGAGGATGAGTTGCCCCCCCGCCGCCCCCACCTTCATGCCGTGCAGTGCCTTGATCGCGTTCGCCCGCTCGCGGCTGTTCATCGCCCGCGCCCGCTGCGTCAGCACCGGAAGGAGCTGCGCCTGCGGGCGCTGCTCCATCACTTCAATCGCGTTCGCCCGCACGCGGGGGTCGGTGTCGTTGACCAATCGATCCACCAATACGTCGGATGGCACCGCCCGCACGTCGCCCAGTACGCTCACGGCCTTGCTTCGCAGCCGCGGGTTGGCATCGGTGCAAAGCTGCACGAGGGGCTCGCGCAGATCATCCGCCAGACCCAGCTCCTGCGCCATCTGCATCGCCTTGATCCGCTGCTCGGGCGCGCCCGCGCCGAGGCGGCGCTGCAGGCGCTGAAGCGCATCGGGGAGGATCTTGAGCATCGCCCGCCCGGCCTGCTGGCGGGTTTGGCGGTCGAGGCGATCGTAGCGTTGCCAGAACTGGTCAAAGCCCACCTGCCCGATGGCCCGGCTCACCACCCGCCGCACGGAGGGCGGCGCGGCAGTCATAAGCTGGAGGAGCATGTTTTCGTAGTCGGCCGGCCGTCGTCGCACGAGTTCGCGCGCCGCCATGCGGACCAGCCGCTCGTCGGGGTCGGCCAGCATCGTCCGCAGGAACTGGACGGATGCCCCGCGCTTCCGCCGGGCCGCGATGCGCAGCAGCCGCAGGCGGGCGTCGAAGTTGTCCGCGGCGTGGGCGAGCAGCTTCTCCAGCCGCTCGTCCTGCACCACATCATGAATGCCCGACGCCGCGATCCATTCCCCCGCCAGCGCCGCCTCCTTGCCGGTGCGGCGTTCTATATCATGCAGCAGCTCCCCCACGCCCCACCATGCCCCGCGCGTCACCTGGTGCATGCAGAGCTGGAGCTGGTGGTCCTTCAGCCAGTGCGTGCGGCGGAGCAACGCGTCCAGCACCGGCGCTTCATCAATGTGCGAAAAGACGATCCCGAAGTGCGACCGCAACTGCCCGTGGCTCGCCCCGAGTAGGAATGCCTCGACGTGCTCACTGGCCGGCGGCTGTTGCAGCCGACGGACCATCGGGCCCTGACCGCCGTGCTTTGCCGTGTGCAATACCGCCAGCGTCTTGCTCCCCGGCCAGTCGCACAACAGCAGCGCCGCCCGCAGCAGGTCCTGCCCGTGCTTCCCCCGATGCACGTCCAGTGCTCGCGCTACTGCCGCCTCAATCTCCGGCCGCTGGGAGATGAGATCGGCGTAGAGGTCGGGCTGGGGCTGGGGAAGATCGGACGCGGGGACGCGGGGACGCGGAGACGCGGGGAGGGAGGAGGGATCGGGAATTGCAGATTTTAAATTTGAGATTTCAAATTGCGGAGCGTTTTGAGCGGCGGGGTTCGAAGCACTCGCGGCGGCTTCCCCCTCAATTTGCACTTTGGAATTTGCACTTTGCAAGTTGCAATCGTCTTCTTCCCCGCGTCCCCGCGTCTCCGCGTCCCCGCGTCCGTCTGCATTTCCTTCCCCCGTCCCCTCCCTCTGCAGCCGCTTCGTCTCCGTCGCGACCCACCGCGCCAGTGCGACCATCGCTTCGGTCGCCGCCTTGGAGAGCGTCTCGTTCGCGTCGTGCAGGTTCTCGGAAAGGACGTACGCGAGCTTGCCTTGCCGGCCCAGCGCGATCAGCCGCAATGCCGCCAGGCGCAGCGGCAGATGCTCGCTGCGCCCCGCCTCGCGCAGCGCGTGATGGAACAGCTTGATGTTAGCCAGCACGTCCAACTGCAATGGCTCGGCGAGCTTGTCATATTGCTCGATCACCCCGCACAATCCGCGCACCGACTTCCGCCGCAGCAGCGCATCGAGCACCGGCCCCTGCTCGCGCATCGCCCCGACGCGCAGCGCCTC
>JAQGHP010000443.1 GCA_028288775.1 Phycisphaerales bacterium
AAGCGGAGAACGCATGTACGCGATTATTGACGACAAGGGCCGGCAGTTCAAAGTGACCGCCGGCGACACCATCCAGATCGACCGTATCGAGACCGGCGACGAGAAGACCATCACCTTCGACCGCGTGCTGCTCGTCAGCGGCGATGGCGAGCCCCGCATCGGCACGCCTGCCGTCGCGGGTGCGACCGTTACCGGGGATATCCTCGGCGAGGTGAAGGGCAAGAAGGTCCGCACCGTTCGATACCATCGCCGCAAGGGATTCCACAAGACCATCGGGCACCGTCAGAAGTACGTCAGCGTGAAGATCACCGGGATCAACGTCTGATCGGGCTTCCGGGCTGGGCTCAATAGAAACGAGGCAGGCGGTCCTTCGCGGGACCGCCTGTTCTTTATTGGTTATTGGGGCGTCGCCTATAGGGGACGGGTATGAAGGCGGAAACAGACGATTAAGATTAGGATTAAGATTATGATTAGGATAGGAGCGCTTGGAGGTGCGCCTCAGAGCGCGATCTTAATCTTAATCGTCTGTTCTCTTCCCCAAGCAACGGGCTTTGCCTCTTAACCCCCTAGCGAACTGGGCTCCTCCCCATCAACCAGATAAATCGTGTTCTTCCCCGACTGCTTCGCCCCGAACATCAGGCAATCGTCGGCGGCCTTAATGAGGTCGTTGATGTCCTGCGCGTCGTAGGGGAACACGGCTAGGCCGCCGCTCACGCTCAGGCGGCCGCGGCCGCTTTGGCCAAGGCCGCTGAAGTCGCTGCTGGCGATGAGCTTCTTGAATCGCTCGAAAATCTGGAGCGGGGTCTGGGGCGGGCGCGAAACGCCCACGGGCTTGCCGGGCTCCAACGGCTGGCGGGGGCCCTCCTTGTCCCAGAACACTACCGCGAACTCGTCTCCGCCGATGCGGGCCACCAGATCATGCTCACGGCAGCAGCGGCGCATGAGCTGCGCGGTCTGCTTGAGGATTTCGTCCCCGGCCCCGTGGCCGTACAGGTCGTTGTATTTCTTGAAATCGTCGATGTCGAAAAGCAGCAGCGTGACGGGGAAGCGCATCAGCTTGGCGCGGTCGATGATCCGGGCGAGGAAATGACGGAAATAGCGGGCGTTGTACAGCCCGGTCATCTCATCGGTGATGGCCAGCTTTTGAAGGCCGTTATGGCGGTCCTGCAATGCCGCGACTTTTCCGAAGAGCGAGGCGATCTGCGCCAGCAGATGCCGGGCGGCGGCTTCGTCCTGTCCGGGCTCCGCGAACAGGTGCAGCGTACCGGCCTCTTCGTTGTTCACGCGCACGGTTTGTGAGATCGCGATCTTGCCCTGTGGGATTTCGATCAGGCCGTCTTTCTTGCGGACGTACCGCATCGTCAGCGCGGAACCCAGATGCTCGTTGATCTGCGACACCGCCGCGGCGGGGGCGTTGTGCGGGTTTTGCAGCATCGCATCGAGGAAGATCTCTGCGTATGGAAGCCCGGCGAGCAGGTCCAGCGGAGTCGCCTCCGGTTCGGGCGGGATCGGATCGCTTTCGGCGGCGGGGGTCTGGGCATGGGCGGGGGGGGCGATGCGCATCGGCGGGCGGCCAAACATTTGCTGCAGTTCGCCGGCCCCGGCGGGTGTGATGATGTAATCGTCGCAGCCGAATTGCAGCATCTTCTGCGAAAGCAATTCGAGCGTCGGGTGCCCGAAGAGCACGAGCCTGCCGTCCCCCGCCAATTCGCGTAGCGTTCGAACTGCCGCCTCGGGCCGGCGCTCGATCGGCTCCGCCGCGGCAAGTACCGCGGTGAACGACCCAGCCGAAAGCTCCGCGATCGCGTCGAATACCGTCGCCACGCTGGTGACCTGCGCACCCGGTAGCGCCTCCGACAGCGCCGCTTGCAGTTGAAGCTGCACGTCACCAATCAGAAGCACGCGTTCGTGGGCGAGACGGACCATATTGGCAGTTGCTGGTTGTTAGTTGCTGGTTGCTGGTTGCGGATTCAAGGACCTGCTGCATGTCTCCGGCTCTTCACCAGCAACTAGCAACAAGTAACCAGCAACCTCTTAATTTTCCCCATCTTCCCGCGGGAGCATTGGCTGCTCTTGCAGGAGAGCTCTCAATTCGTCGGCA
The DNA here is from genome assembly GCA_028288775.1 of Phycisphaerales bacterium. Taxonomy (GTDB): domain Bacteria; phylum Planctomycetota; class Phycisphaerae; order Tepidisphaerales; family Tepidisphaeraceae; genus RYN-428. The sequence goes on from JAQGHP010000443.1 coordinate 2,102, forward strand.
GTCAGAACTGGCTCGCCGATTTGGATGTCGGATTCGGAATCGTGTTCCGAATCGGACGGCTCCTCTTCCATTCGCGGGCGGGACGGGGGAGCTGCGTCGTTTGTGGAAGTTTCCGCGCCAAAGCTCGCGGCCGCCGTCACTGATCTTACGGCGGCGGGCGACTCACTTCCCGCCATCGCCATTCCGATTCGGTGCAGGCCGTCCTCCGCCAGCAGACCGTCCGCGCCCAGGCGGATCGCCTCGGCAAGCGTCGCCTGACGGCCATCGGTGTGAGTCAGCCAGACGTCCATGTGCGGGAATCGCCGTTTTACGGTACGGACGACATTGAGCTCTTCCCGGTACACGCTGGAAAGGCTGAGGATCAGCGCGCGGTACACCATCGGCCGACGGCACAGCTCGGCCAGGGCCGAGTAGGGGTCGTCCGCTTCGCCGCAGCCGTAGCCGAGGGCGACGAGCGTGCTCAACGGCTGCGCGCGGCTCGCCGGATTTCCGACGAGAAGGGCCCGTCCTGTGGGTCGCGTAACTGGAAGGCTCACCCCTGACATCCCACTCCTCATTCGGTGCAGGCAGCGATCGGTTCCCTGCGAGCCCATCATACTCCATGCCCGCGGCTATGCAATTTCCAACTCGCAATCTGCTGCCGAATCTGCTGATTGTCAGGCTGGGAAGTTCATAGCGCCTATCATGGTTGTGCCCGCCTTGACACGCGCCGCGGGCAACCCTATCGTGCGGGACTTTGACAGCGAGGCCGCTGAAAACAGCCTCTTATCCCCATCTTTTACTCACGGAGCAGTGGTCATGGCCTTGAAGGTTGGCATTAATGGTTTTGGCCGGATCGGTCGGCTGGTCTTCCGCGCCGGCGTTGAGAACCCGAACATCGAATTCGTTGGGATCAACGATCTCGTCCCGCCAGACAACCTCGCGTACTTGCTGAAGCACGATTCGACCCACGGGCTGTTCAAGGGAACGGTGCAGGCGAGGGAAGACGGGATCGTCGTCAACGGCAAGTTCGTGCCGTGCTACTCCGTTCGCAATCCCGCCGAGCTGCCCTGGGGCAAGCAGGCCGCCGATTACGTCGTCGAATCCACCGGCCTGTTCACAGACTATGCGGGTGCCGAAAACCACATTAAGGCCGGCGCCAAGCGCGTCATCCTCTCCGCTCCGACTAAGGACCCGGAGAAGGTGCCGACGCTGCTGATGGGCGTGAACCACACCAAGTTCGACCCGTCCAAGGACAAGGTCGTCTCCAACGCCAGCTGCACCACCAACTGCCTCGCCCCCATCGCCAAGGTCATCAATGACAACTTCGGCCTCGCCGAGGGACTCATGACCACCGTTCACGCGGCGACCGCCACCCAGCCCACTGTGGACGGCCCGAGCAAGAAGGATTGGCGCGGCGGGCGCGGCGCGTATCAGAACGTCATTCCGTCCGCGACGGGTGCGGCCAAGGCCGTCGCCCTCGTGCTGCCCGAACTTAAGGGCAAGCTTACCGGCATGGCCTTTCGCGTTCCGGTTGCGGACGTGTCGGTGGTCGACCTCACCTTCAAGACTTCGAAGGCGACCAGCTACAAAGAGATCTGCGCCGCGATGAAGGCCGCATCGGAAGGCGAGTTGAAGGGCATCCTCGGCTACACCGATGAAGAGGTCGTATCGAGCGACTTCATTCATGACGCCCGCAGCAGCATCTTCGACGCCGGGGCAGGCATCGAGCTGAATGCCAACTTCTTCAAGGTCATCTCCTGGTACGACAACGAGTGGGGCTATTCCAACCGCGTCGTTGACCTGGCGCTGGCCATGGCGAAGAAAGACGGGCTGACCAAGTAACGTAATTTGAAATGCAATCGAACGGATTGTATTTAACCGCTTGCGGTTTCGCGAATCGCCGATCCTGGCTTCGCGAAACCGCAAGCGGCGTTTATGGGACGGCAACCCACCTAACACGCGGATTTTGCGGAAATTCTTAGGCAAATCACGACGGATTTTTCCCCGCTTACCCGCTAAGATGGTTAGTCTTCTGCAACGGACCACGACCTGCTAAGCCGCGCTCGTCGTAGTGCCGATGGGCACGGGGATAACGCACACTTTGCCGGGTGTTGAAGGCGGGGCAAAAATCGATACACTCCCCGGAATTGCAACCGGATTCATGGAGCAAAAGCAATGGCCGTAGCTGATGAAGTAGCAAAGCGAGCCGTAGTAACCAAGCAAAACACGAACGGGGCCTCCGCCTCCCTGCATCAGGCCGGGACCAACGGCCAGTCCGCCTCCAACGATGGCCAGATTGAGCGGCAGCGCCTGCGCCTCATGCTGCTCATCCGCCGATTCGAGGAGCGCACCTACCAGGAATACTCCACTCCCCGCATTTTCGCCGACGGCAGCAAAGAGGTGAAGATCGGTGGGTTCCTCCACCTCTACAGCGGGCAGGAGGCCATCGCCGCGGGTACCGCCGCCCTGTTCGACAAGTCGCGCGACTATCTCATCACCGGCTACCGCTGCCATGGCGCGAGCCTCGCCTTGGGAATGTCGCCGCATGTGGCGATGGCCGAGCTTTTCGGCAGGGCCACCGGCTGCTCGAAGGGGAAGGGCGGTTCGATGCATCTTTTTGACGCCAAGGTCGGCAACCTCGGCGGGCATGGCATCGTAGGCGGCCAGCTTCCTCTCGCACTGGGCACCGCCTTCGCGCAGTCGTACAAGAAGACCGGCGGTGTCACGTTCTGCTTCATGGGCGACGGGGCGATCAATCAGGGCACGTTCAACGAAGCACTCAACCTTGCCAGTCTCTATAAAGCGCCCGTGATCTACATAGTCGAGAACAATGGCGTCGCCATGGGCACGCAGGTCGAGCGCCACAGCGCCGAAAAGGATCTCGCCAAGCGTGCCTGCGGCTACGACATGCCCTGCCGCAACGTGGATGGCAACGAAATCGACACGGTCATCGCCGAGTTCGGAAAGGCCGTTGACCGGGCCCGCGCCGGCGAAGGCCCCAGTTATCTGGTCGCCAACACGTACCGATTCCGCGGCCACTCGACCTCCGACCCGCTCAAATATCGCTCCAAGGAAGAAGCGGAACGTGCCCGCCAGCGTGACCCCATCGGCCTGTACGAAGCGCGGCTCCGCGACAAAGGCCTGCTCAGCGACGAGCAGCTGGAAGCGATTACAAGTTCCGTGAACGAAGAAGTGGAAGAGGGCATCCGCCAGGCCGAAGCCGACCCGAACCCCCCGCTCGAAGCCCGCTTCGACGACGCACTGGCAGAGAAGTATCCGTATTCGCCGAAGTAAGAAGTTGCCGATTGCCAGTTGTCAGTTGCCAGTAAAGGAGCGCGAAGCGACTTCTCTTCCCCTTCTTTCACAAGCAACCAGCAACCAGCAACCAGCAACCAGCAACTCATTCACAACAACTGGCAACTCATTCATGGCAACTTTACAACTCAGAGAAGCTCTCCGTGCGGCAATGACGGAGGAGATGGAGCGCGACGAGAACGTCTTCCTCATGGGGGAAGAGGTCGCGCAGTACAACGGCGCTTATAAGGTGTCCGAAGGGATGCTCGCGCAGTTCGGGGCGCGCCGCGTGCTCGACACGCCCATCAGCGAATCCGGCTTCGCCGGCCTGGGCGTCGGGTCGGCGATGGTCGGACTGCGGCCGATCATCGAATTCATGAGCTGGTCGGTCACCCTCGTCTGCCTTGATCAGATCCTGAACAACGCCGCCAACGTCCGCTACATGTCCGGCGGACAGTTCAAAATCCCCATCA
>JAQGHP010000454.1 GCA_028288775.1 Phycisphaerales bacterium
TCGAAGACGGCGTCGTCTACCACACCTATTCCGCCTACGCCCGCGGCCTCGACGGCCTCTGGGGCATGTACCAGTGGCTCGACCGCGCCCCCAAGGGCCGCAACGAGCAGGGCGTCTGGTGGCGTCGTCACGATGAATACGGAAAAGACAAGGCAGGGCAGCGGTGATGAGCGATTGTCCGTTCTGCGATCCTGATTCCGCGCCGAATCCAGCCGCGCCAAACGTAGCCGCGCCAAACGCAGTGGGGCCAAACGCAGTCAGGCCAAACCCGGGCGACGGCAAACGACCAACCGGTCTTTTTCGTCGCGCGTGGCGGGGCATGCAATGGCTCTTCCCCGCGACGCTTCTGGTGTTGATGCCCAAATGCCCGATGTGCGTGGCGGCCTACGTCGCCTTGTTCACCGGCGTGGGCATTTCCGTCTCGACCGCCCGGTGGATCCGGATTGCGATGTTGGCGTTTTGCCTGACGTCGCTGGCGTTTCTCGCCGTGAGGTACTTACACATTTTCTTAAGGAGCACGAATGTCCATCGCACACGCCATGCTCGGTGAATTCGAACAGGAGTCCACGATCACCCGCAAATTCCTGGAGCGCATTCCAGCCGATAAGCTGGGATGGAAGCCGCACGAGAAATCGCACACCGCCGGGGCGCTGGCGCTGCACATCGCCAACGTGCCGGGGGGCGTGGTGAAGCTCGCGCTGGTGGATGCGTCCCCGCTGCCCGACTTCGCCGCGTTGTTCAAACAACCGGCGAGCGTGCAGGAGATTCTCACCAGTCATGAGAAGAGCACGCAGACGGTGCGGGAGATTCTCCCCACGCTGGACGATGCCCGCCTGATGACCGACTGGTCCGCCCTGCGCGAAGGCAAGCCCGTCCTGACAATCCCCAAGGTGATGGTCCTGCGCTCGATCATGCTCAACCACTGGATCCAGCACCGCGGCCAGCTTGGCGTGTATCTGAGGCTCGTCGGCGCAAAGGTCCCCGCCAGCTACGGCCCCAGCGGCGACGAGATGTAATCGCCGTGGAAATTAACGGGGACGCAGTTAGTTTCCACAGAAACTAACTGCGTCCCCGTTTCATCTCCCTAACTGCGTCCCCGTTTCATCTCCCACGGATTTTCGGGAACTCGCGCCGGGCCCTAATGGCCGGCGACCGACAAACCCGCGACCGTCGCCCAGTTGCGGAGGTAGCGTTCGTCGATCGGCTGCGGCATGGCGTTGCATCGACCGCGGGCCTGGACGATGCACTTGGAACGGACATTGACCTCGATCGTCAGTCGGCGATCGAGCCCCGCACCATGGTCGATCTTGAGTGAGAAAATCGCCGCGGCGCCGCGGGCGCAGGTGCGGGCGTAGCTGGCGACGCAGTGCCGCATGATGCGGCCTTCCTGCAACAAGTCGGCGGAGGTGACGATCTCATCGATGCGGACGATTCTTTCCGAGCCCTCCGTCCCCTCGATCCGCTCGTATCCGGGGATGCCGCAGGGGGGCCAGAGCAGAGTGCCTTTGATCGGCGAGCGATTCAGCTCGCGGTGCCAGCGCTCGACGCAGCGCAACACGCTCTCGACGGTCCGCCCCTTCATGCTGAGGTTCGGCTGCGGAATTTCGCCGCCCTGGGCGACGCCGTTCACGATGCGCTGCGGCTCGCCGATGAATCGCTGGTTGTGAATCCAGTCCACGATCGGCCCGACCTGCTGCGGATCGAGCATTGGGTTGTCAACGAAGAATTGAATGACGCTCAGCCAGAACGGCTCATCCGCCTGTGCGTCGCGCAGGGATGTGCCGATGACCGCGCGGGCGAGGCGCTCGCTTCCGCCGAGGGCGAGGACTTGTCCCCAGCGCAGCGCGGGGACGATCGAGGAGTCATCGGGCGCCAGCATCGCGTGGTGCGCCATCATCTTGGTGAGCGGGAACGGCAGTCCTTCCGCCGTGCGCAGGTTGCCGCCGGCGCCGACATGGATGAACCATTCGCGGTGGGCATCGGTCGATCGCTCGCCCCAGGCGCTGTCGAAGAATTTCGGCACGGGCCAGCGTGCCAGGAGGTGCCGGGCGAGCTCGCCGAGTTGTCGGGCCGCGTTGTAGGTGCGTGCCGAAAATTCGACCGGATCGCGCAGCCAGCGGGATTCGCATCGCGCCAGGCGGGACATCGCGCCGATGTGTTTTCGCTCGTTCAGCAGCCTGGAATGCTGCCGTGCCATGGCACAAAGCAGCGTGCGAAACGCGCTCCGCTCCTTCGCATTCAGCGGCTGCGCGCATTCCGCGATCCACTGGGCCAGCCGCGACTTCTTCTGCTTGTCGAAGCTATGAAACCCCAGCTCGACCTGCCGCTCGGTCGAGCTAGAGCCCTCGTGCGATGCGCGCAGCACTTCCTCGGCCTGCAGACGTTTCACCAATTCAACGCGGCGAGCTTCCAGCCCTGGATTGTTATAGATGCGATGGAGATCCATGAGTCAGTTCCACAAAAAGCAAACTCCCGAAGCGCCCGGCAGGCGCAAAGCCAGCGGCCCGCCCGAAGGCAGGTCGCGACGGAGATTGCTTGGAACTGACAAGGACCATTGGACGGCGAGTATTTACCTCATCTCGCGCCCCAAGATCAAGTGAAAAATCCAAGTTGAGTTGCGGCCGCCCGGAAGAGAGTCGTGGAGTACCGCGGCGATCGATGGCGGGATTTTCGAGGCATGGCTCCGGCGGCCGCTAGCGGGGGCGTTGCCGCCGACGTCGCCGGGTCTCGGCGACGCGTGGAATCGGGTCGGTCGAAGGAGGGATCCGCTGCGCTTGAGGTGCCGCCAGCCCGTTCTCGGCTGTAAGCTGCAGCGTCCCCCTTCGCCCTTCTCCGCCTCGACTCCGCCGAGCCGAATCCCGTCCCCCTTGATTTATCTTTTTCATGAACGAATTTGCGGTTATGGTCTCATCCATGACCACTGATGAATTTCTCGCTTTATTGCAGGCGCACTCCGAAGGTTTTGCAAAGGCAGTCGCAAACGATGAGGGGCAATGGATCATCAAGGGTTTCATCGACATTTACCGGCAAATATATACTGTCTCGGTGGATACGAAGATCGTTTCCAAGGTGCTCGAACTTCTCCTCTTCCCAATGTTCGTTGACTTCGCAAAAAAGCACAACTTGAAGATTGAGCTCTGTCCACACCAGAACTTCTACCCCGACTTGACCTTTATTCACGTTGATACCGCCGCAAGATTCGCCGTGGACATCAAAAGCACGTATCGCATCGATGAGAACAAGGCAAACGGAATGACCCTGGGAGCTTTCACAGGTTACTTTCGCAACCGTGACAGCAATAAGAATACGCTCTACCCCTATTCCCAGTATGCCGCGCATTTCGTTCTTGGCGTGGTGTATTCGCAGATCGAAGAGGAGCTAGACGAGCGCAGCGTATATTCACTCGACGACCTCGATAAAATCCCCTCGGTGATTAGAAACTTCCAGTTCTTTGCTCAGCCGAAATTTCGGATCGCATCGGCTAGGCCCGGCAGCGGCAACACGAAAAACATAGGTTCAGTGAATAAAATCGCTGACCTTATCATGGGCAACGGCCCCTTCGCAGTTCTCGGTGAAGAAGTCTACGATGATTACTGGATGTACTATCTAACAAAAGACATGGCCCAAACGGCTGGCATTTCGCGCCCGTACACCAATCTGAAAACATATGCTGAATATAAGCAGCGCGGCATAGACGCACTCAGGGTAAACCGCGAAGTCATCGAGAGCCTGCCAGACGGCGGCGATGGGAGCGAAGACGAGGGTGAATCGTAATCACGCTCAGAATTCATTCGCCGACAAATAGAAGTTCCGTCGATTTCGTGTTGGTTGAAAGCGCGTATTTGTACTTGTTCTCGCGTTCGTGAACGACTACTTTTTTCTTGACTTGCTTCAGCGCGTTCTCAATTTCAGTTGGTGTTGGAACCCCGTCACTCCGATACGAAATCACAATGGAACTATGGCGAAATCGGTCGATGGTCGCTTTGAATTCGCCCATGATCTTCCTTTCGGATGTCCAAGGCGACTTCTTCAGTCGCAGCCGGCGGTGCTTTGATTTGTAATCGATCCGATCATCCCAATTCGCGTAGTCTGCCAGCCCATCAAGAAAATGATAAAAACCGAAGTAATCGACTCCCACGCCTTTCGAGTTGATGTAGGGCGGATCGAGATAGACCAAATCGTATACTCCATCTACCTCCAGAACGTTACTGTTTAATGCGCGACAGCTTTGACCGGATTCGAAAACCGAGCTATTCGCCTCTGCGACAAATGCGAGGAAGTGGCTTTCAAATGGTTTGTCCCATGTAGATTTGTTGCCGAACGATCGCTCCACTGCAGCAAAGCGCATGTAAAGATTCCGGCGATGGAAAAGGTTGTACGGGCGTTTTACAAGGGCAGACTGGAAAATCGCGTAGAAGGCGACCGCCCGCTTGAATCGGCTCTCAAGTAACGGAATATTTTGCACGACTCGATCCAGCCACGCGTTCTCTTCGTCTGTGAAATATATGTCCTTGAACGTCCTTTCGATGAAGTTGTCGTACTGGACGCCGGAATGCATTGAAAGCAAAACTGAAACGTCTGATTCGGATAGACACTCACGCGAATTTTCTACCAACGCCAGGGCCGCCAGATAGCCTGAAACGAGGGCGTCATTGTATGTGACGGCTTTCCCGCATCCCTTGAGGAAATGGGAAACGCATCCGCTCCCGCCGAAGCCGTCTAGGACGGACTGAAAACAGATTTCTGAAATATTGCTGTAAATCCAAGGCAGAAGTTTCAATTTGCTGCCTTGAAATCTGGTCGCGGGTGGCTTGGGGGATATAAATTTGCAATGAGGCTTATTCGCATCATTATTGGTGCCAGCAAAAAGAGACTGCTGCATTTACCTGCTCCGTCATTCGCGTGTGTCATGGAAGAGAAATCACTTCGATCAGACTGTCATGGACTTTTTCTTGTCAGCAATCCCTTTGCGGCATTCTGCCAACTCATGCCGTGGATTTGTAAAGCTCGGGCTCCGGGCCGCGCCTGGATTTCGCGGGATTGGGGGCGGGCTTTCTTGGCATGGGATGATTTTACCATCAAAACAATGGATGTGAAACTTTGACGCGACGGAAAGCGGGTCGGGTTGTCGGGTATCCACCGTCTTGTTGCTACCAGATCAAGGCATCTATCCCGCCCGTCGAGTTCGAGTCTGCGCGCTCGGTTCGGGTGAGGTGATCGTGCGCCGGTGCAGCAGCCGTGACAAGAACTGGGCGGGGTCGTCGCTGATCTGGTCCAACATTCGGCGGGCGAGCGGGGCAGGATGACGCGTGCCGTGTTCCCATGCCTGGACCAATTCCGGTGAAACGCCCATGAGGCGGGCGAAGACTCCCTGACTGACGCCCACCCGTTGGCGAAGCGTCTTCACCTTTCGTGGGTCGTATTCGCCGGGCTCGGAGATTGCGACTTGCCGCACGGTCAATGGCGGACCTTTGCCTCGCTCGGCGGCTTTTATTTCTTCGAGTGCGGCCATCAGCTCGCGGCCGGCCGCGTTGGTGCGCCGAGCGCTCGTCGGACGCCGATTGGGGCTGGCAGTCTTTGTCGTTTGTCGGTTTCTGGTTTTCATTCCGAAAGCTCCCTTCGCTTTTCAGTAATCCACGTTCGCCATGCGGCCTTGTCGGAGGCGGAAAGGTTCGGCTGTTCGTTCTTCGCAAATAGAGTCAACAAGTAGCACTGAGCCGACGCCAGGAACACGACGTAACAGATCCGTATCGCCCCGCTCTTTCCGCGATTCCAAGACGGCGGTGCGAATCGCACCTTCCGCATTCCGCCGGTCCCGCTCATCACATCGCCGGCTTGCGGCTGCGCGAGAATGAACTTTTCCAACGCCTGCAAATCTTCATCCGTCAACCCGAGCCGCTTCCATTTCGTCGCGAACGACGGGGGCTGAATGAAGGTAAAATGCACACCGATATTCTATGGTACAATGTGGGATACTTCAAGGACCGCGTCTGACCCCATGCCTCCGCAAATCGCGGCCGCTCAAGCGGCGGCACCGGCGGGGTGGGAGGGTGCGCGAACGGGGTGGGCCGGTGATTCCCACCCATCGGCGAGTCTGGCCGGCCCTATCATATTCCGTTTATCAAATTCGTTAGAAAAAGTGCCTTTAAATCGGTCAAAATCGGTCAAAATCGGTCACGACCTGCGTTTTTGAAGCGGAACTGGGGGTGTAGCGTGGGGGATCGGTCACGGTTGACCGATGGCATCGGTCATCCCGTTAAGCCCCCTTCGTGGGGTCGAAGGCTGTTCGCATCCAGTTGTTTACTGCGTCTCGCGCGGCCAAAGCCCGTGCGGGCCGAGCCATTGTTTAGCGGTCCCGCTTGCGGGGCGCTTTTGGGAGCGCTCGGAGAAGCGCCCCGCAAGCGGGGAGGCTAAACAATGGCTCGGCCCGCTTGCAGGGCGCTTCCCGGAGCGCTCCGCGTCTTGATCCTAATCTTAATCGTCTGTTACGCGCCCGAACGGGGACGGGGGGAGCAGACGGATTAAGATTAGGATTAAGATTAAGATTAGGATAAACGGAAGCGGCTGCGCCGGAAACGGGACATCCGTCGCGGGCGGTCAGTTTCTCGATTGGGTGGGGGTGGCCAGCCCCGCGGGGCCGGTGGCCGATGGGGTGGGGGAGGTTTCCTTTGGTTGGGTCGTGGTGCCGTTGGGGTGGCGGTGGAGGAGGCGGCCGGTCAGGGCGCCCAGGACTCTAGTGGGGAGCGATGTCAGGATCCGGCGGAGGGGGACCTGGTCCAACTGGGAGGAGCGGATCATTCCCTGCTGGGCGTCGCGGCGGGCGTTGAGGTAGATCCTCGGGTGGACCATGGATAGCGATCCACCCGGCATCGCGGCGCGGGCGGCGGCTAGCTTGGGGTAGTCTTGGAGGCGGTCTTCCTTCACGAAAAGCAGCGTGTTTTGGGCGTACCAGGGCTCGACGTCGGGGTTGCCCCAGACGCGCGGGCGGATGCAATCGACGGGGACGTAGCCGCGGGTGGCGAAGCGTTCGACCCAATACTCGGGCCACTGCTCGTTGAGGTGGTTGGTGCCGTTCTGGAAGGGGATGGCCGCGGAGAAGAGCACGACGGGGCCCAGGCCCGTGAGGGATTCGACGAAATCAGACGCGAACTCGGGGGCGAGGTGCTCGGCGACTTCCAATGACACGACGAGGTCGAACTGCTTATCGAGGCGCAGGGGGCGGCGGAGGTCGTGGGGGCGGAACTTGTCGGCGGCGACTTCGAGTTGGGTGAGGTCGACGTATTCGCCGTCGACGCCCTGGATGTCTTGTACGCCGCAATCGCGGAAGGCGTGGAGCCAGGTCCCGACGCCGCAGCCGACGTCCACGACGCTTTTCACGTCGAGGAGGGAGAGGACTTCGGGGACGACGCGCTGGGCGGAGCGGCGCGATCCTTCGCGGAACCCTTCGTAGAATCCGCTGTTATAGACGGTAATTTGCTCTGACATTTTTTACTTCCTACGGTTCGGATGTAATCGTCGCCAGCGGGTCGCGTGCGGAGGCGTCCGATGAGCCGGGCACGGTGATAACGGGTTCGGGGTCGGCCGCCAAGTGCCACTTAGGCTCGAGGTAGATGGCCCCGAGGCGGGCGAAGGGCGTTTGTCCCGACCCATATACATCGGTGGGCTCGACCTGAAAACTAAGATACCCCATCAGGCAGTCCAGGTCTTCGTGCCCGTCGCCCAGCCACAGCTCGACGGAATAGCTGCCCTGCAGCAGCGGCATCCGCTTGAGGGTGCAGGATAGCACGCCCGAGGCGCAGGGCTCGTCGGGATCGAAGCCGGTCATGCGGGTGTTGACGCCGCCCACGGTGCCGAGCGTGGCGTGGTTGATGACGACGCCCATGACCGGGCGGCGGAGGGTCTTGCCGGGCGGGGCGCGGAAGGTCATTTCGAGCGTGATTTCCGAGCCCATGGGGAGGGTGGATTGCTCGCGTTTACCGGGGCCGAGCACGCGCCCGCCGGTGATGTAGGGCTTGCCCCAGGCGGGGCGGAAGTCTTTGACGTCGCGCTCGGTATCGGAGGCGGTGAGGTTGAGATTGAGGTAGCGCTCGATGCCTTCCTGGGTGGGGCCCTGGAAGACCATGCGGCCGCCGTCCATGACGATGGCGGAGCTGCAAAGGTTGCTGACCGCGGCGATGTTGTGGCTGACGAACAAGACGGTGCGGCCACTGGTGGCGACGTCCTTCATCTTGCCCAGGCATTTCTTTTGGAACTCCCCGTCGCCCACGGCAAGCACTTCGTCCACCACGAGAATCTCGGGGTTGAGGTGAGCCGCGACGGCGAAGGCGAGGCGGACGTACATGCCGCTGGAGTAGCGCTTGACGGGGGTGTCGAGGAAGGTTTCGACGTCGGCGAAGGCGACGATCTCGTCGAAGCGGCGTTCGATGTCCTTGCGGCGCATGCCGAGGATCGCGCCGTTGAGGTAGATGTTTTCGCGGCCGGTGAGTTCGGGATGGAAGCCGGTGCCGACTTCGAGGAGGCTGCCGACGCGGCCGTACAGTTCCATCCGGCCCTCGGTGGGGAGGGTGATGCGGCTGAGGATTTTGAGCAGGGTGCTCTTTCCCGCGCCGTTGCGGCCGATGATGCCGACCACCTCGCCCTCGGCAATGTCGAAGGAGACGCCCTTGAGGGCCTGGAAGGTGTCGGTGGGGGTGCGGCCGAAGGGGTTGCGCAGGCGGGCGGAAATCGCCTCGCCGAGGGTGGTGGCGCGGGCCGCCTTGTGGCCTACCGCGTACGTCTTGACCACGTTTCGAACTGAGATAGCCGGGCTTTTAGATGACATCCGCGAACCTCTGCTCCATTCGGCGGAACGCAAACGCTCCGGCAATCAATAACACGATGGTGACCACGACCGCATATGCCACGGAGCCCCAATATACGTCGCCCCTGCCCAATAGTGACCAACGAAAACCCGAGAGCAGCCCGGCGAGCGGATTGAGGAAGTAGAAGAACCGCAGTTGCGGGTCCTTAATGTTCGAAACGCTGTACCCCACCGGGCTTGCCAGGAGCAGGAATTGCACCAGCACGGGCATGATGTACTGCACGTCGCGGTACTGCACCGTCAGGGCGCTGGTGAACAAGCCAATCCCGGTCGCCAAGGCCAAAACCAGCACAAGCCAGACGGGCACCAGAAGCATCTGGATCGTCGGGGGGTAATGGTAGAGCACCAGGAGAATGCCGAAAACGGGCAGGGAAACGGCAAAATCGATCAGGCCCGCGAAGATCGTGGAAATCGGCAGCACGATCCGGGGGAAATAGACCTTGGAGACCAGGTGCGCGTTGCCCACCAGGCAGGAACTGGATTTGGTCAGCGTGGTGGAGAAGGCGTTCCAGCCTAGCATGCCGGCGAAGGCGGTCAGGAAGGCGGGGACGCCGTCGCTGGGGAGCTTGGCGATGCGGCCGAAGAGCAGGCCCATTATGCCCGCCGCCATGAGGGGTTGTAGGACGACCCAGCTCACTCCCATCGCGGTCTGGCGGTAGCGGAGCTTAAAATCGCGGCCGGCGAGGGTGAGAAGCAGCTCGCGGTAGCGCCATAACTCGTGCAATTCCAACGCCGCCCAGCGGGAGGGGGGTTCCACCACGCTGATTGGCGTCCTCAGTACGGCAGGTGTGGCCAAGGTTTGTTCCATCATGTTCTCGCACGCGGGCCGTGAATGACCGGCATCACCATTCCCGCGTGTACCCATCATGGGGGCGGATAGGACAGAGCCCGAATCGGGATTTCCGGTGGTCGAGGTCTTTGTTTTGCCGATCCCGGCGCCGGGTCCGGGGCGATCTTGAACGTCATTCGCCAGTATCACACGGAAGTTATCGACCGCCCGGGGCAGGGACATCAGCATCGAACCGGCGACTTTGCGGTGTGAACGCCCATTCAGCCAGCCTGAACCGCAGCGGTACGTGGCACACTCTACCGTCAGATTGCCCAGAGCGACACTGGCTACTTTTTAACGGGGACGATCATTTATGCTGCGGGGGATCCTAAGATTGCCACGCACCGAGATAAGCGATGGTTGCCGCCGGGGCTCCGTCCGAGAATCCGGGCTAATGTCGGACATAATCACGACTTATGGATTAAGCGCGTATCCGGCCAATGCTTACATTCGCTCGGCCGCGACGAGGTCTTCGTAGGTTTCCCGACGACGGATGACCTTATAGGTCTCTCCGTCCACCAAGACCTCGGGGGCGCGGGGGCGGTTGTTGTAGTTGCTGCTCATGGCAAAGCCGTACGCGCCGGCGGTGAAAACGGATAGCAAATCACCCCGGCGGGTATGGGGGAGGGGGCGGTCTTTGGCCAGGAAGTCGCCGCTTTCGCAGATCGGGCCGACGACGTCCACCGTTTCCCCATTTACCGGGGCGCGCTCTTCGTGACGCGCGTCGAGGACGTTGGCGGCATCCGGCTTGGTCGGCCAGATGAAGTGGTAGGATTCGTAAAGCGTGGGGCGGATGAGGTCGTTCATCCCGGCATCGACGATCACGAACTGCTTGCTCCCGCTGGCCTTTCGATAGAGCACGCGCGTGAGCAGGATGCCCGCGTTGCCGACGATGTAGCGGCCGGGCTCGAGCGCGATGCGGTACGGCTTGCCTTGGAGCAAGGGCAGCAGCGCCTTGGCATGCTCGGTTACCGGCAGCGCCTGGTCGGGGTTCTTGTAGTTGACGGCGAAGCCGCCGCCCAAGTCTAGCCATTCGATCTTGTGCCCGCGCTCGGTCAGGCGGTCGATGAGCGCGATGGCCTTGGTCACCGCATCGACGTACGGCTGGATCTCATACACCGGCGAGCCGATGTGCAAATGCAGCCCGCCGATGCGCAGGTGCTTGAGGTTGCGGTATTTTTCGAACACGCCTTCGGCGCGGTCGATGTCCACGCCGAACTTGTTGCCCTTGCGGCCGGTGGTGGTTTTCACGTGGGTCTTGGCGTCCACGTCCGGGTTGATGCGGAGCGCGCCGACGGCGGTCTTGCCGAGCGAGCCCGCGACGGCGTCGATGTTTTCGATCTCCTCTTCCGATTCGATGTTGAACGCGGCAATGCCGACGTTTAGCGCTTCGCGGATCTCGTCATCCGTCTTTCCGACGCCGGCATAGATCATCTTCTTCGGATCGCCCCCGGCTTGCAGGGCGCGGAAAAGCTCTCCGCCGCTGGTCACGTCAAAGCCGCACCCCTCCGCGGCGAGGGCCTTGCAGAGGTTGATGTTCCCGCAGCTTTTGATGGAGTAGCAGATTGTGGCGTTGACGGGATTGAAGGCATCCGCCACCTGCCGGTAATGATGCAGGAGCGTGGCCTTGGAGTAGACGTACGCGGGCGTGCCGACCTCGCGGGCGATTTTCTCCGCGGGAACGCCTTCGCAATACAACTCGCCGTTTTGGTAGGTGAAAAAGTCCATGGGTTGATTGAACCGCAGATCAATATCGGGAAATTAATTAAATCGCAGAGGCCGCAGAGATCGCAGAGAGAATGCCTGAGGGCATGTTACCGGAGGCGATTCTTTTTACTCCGTCCTTTTAGCTTGCGAACGTTGAAGTTTATCAGCAGGGCGAGCTTGGGGCGAGTGCCCTTCCTTCTCTGCATTCTCAGTGGTTGATGCTTGCCAGTTTCGGTGGGGCCTTTTCTCCCTCCTCCGGTACGCCGGGGGAGGGCAGGGGTGGGGGCATGGTCTTGATAGGCAGCGCGCGTGCGGTGCAGGAGACGATTTTTCGATAGCTAACCCCATGAACCCCCTCCCTCGGAGTACCGGTGGAGGGAATTCAAGACATGCCGACCGGAGCGGTCACGCACCCTCCCACCGGCGTCCTCTGCGGTTCGATTCTCTTATTCCTGCGGAAGCGCTCCGTTGTTCTTTTGCGGCGTCCCGTATGTCATCATCAGCGGCAGCAGAAACGAATCAACCGGCGATTCGCGCAGCTCGGCCGTCAGCTTTGCGCTCACGCCGTCCGTGGTGATTTTCACCTGGTCCGGCAGGTCGGCGATGACCCGCAGCGCGGGCACGACGTTCATCACGCGGCGGATTTCCTTGGCGGACTGCGCGACAGCCGCGGACATCTGATCGACGGCCGCCTTTACCTTCGCGGCGTCGGTTCCCTTGCCGCGCAAGCTGAAGCGCATGCCGGCGCCCTGACGCTCCCCGACCAAAGTCGCTTCTTCAAATGCCTCCGGTACGCCGGCCTTCCGGTATGCATCCGTCACCTGCATGGCCGCCCAGACGGGTTGGGACGTGTCCACGGTGGCGATCAGCTTTACCATTTCTGGCGTCGTCGCGAGCTTCCCCTTGCCGGACTTCATCGCGGCGAACATTTGCGCCAGCGGGGCGTCCTGCTCGCCGCCCCCGGCGACAAGCACCAGCCGATCGTCGGAGGGGAGGAACGCCGCGGTGTCGGTGTCGGGTTGGAAGACGTCTTTTCCGTCCACCGTCTTGAAGACGATCTTGAGTTTCTTCGCCAGCGCGCCCAGCGCCGCCGCGTCGTAGGCGCCGGAGGCGACGACGACGACAAACCCGCTCTTCTCGGGCGCGTCGCCTGACGCGCCGACGGTAAGCGCGTCGAGGCGCACGTTGCCGATCGCCTCGGCGGTTGTGAGGGCCTGGTTGGCGATGAAGTCAATCGTGACGTCCTTGTCCTGCCCCGCCGGCAGCGGCATTTGTTTGAACGCCTCGGCGTAGTCGATCGGGCGGCCGCTACGGAGTTCCACGTGTGCGACGGCCCGGCACTCCGCCGGGAGAAGCCAGACGTCATTGCTCGTTCCCGCGGCTCGCGAACGTTCAACGGGCTTGCCTTCGACTTGGGCGATGGAAGCCCGCGCGTAGTCGGCGACGAACATCTCCCTGGAATCCACGAACCCGCGCAAGACGGGGAGGGCTTCGGGTTTTTTCAATTCGCCAAGCGTGCGCAGCGCCATCAGTCGCCGGACCGCGTGGCGGCGCGGGGCGGCGTTGATGCGCTCGATCAGAATGGAGGCCCGCCGCGACGTTTCCGGCTGCGGGCTGTCGGCGACCGCCTTGAGCTTGGGAAGCACCGCCGGCCCGGCGTGCAGCAGTTCCCGGTACGCCGCGTCACGCGTCAGCGGGTCGGCGGAATCGAGGTCGGCGATCCACCCCGCCACCGCCGCGTCCGTCACGGGCTTGAGCTCGAGCGCCATCGCATCCACGCTGACGGCCATGTGCTTGGCTTTCCAGTAGACATCGGTTGGAACGTAGTCGAGCAAATCGTTCCCGCTGCCGCCGCAGAGGAAGGAGAGGAGTGTGAGGACGAAGAGGTTCATGAGGAGCGTGATTGTATGGGTGGGGGACGGGACTTCTACACCGGCGTGCTCCGCCTGCGTTATGCGGGCGCGGGGTCTCCGGCGCGGCATTTTTTTGTGGCACGGGCGGCCCGCCCGTGGGCGGTACTCCGCCTCGCAGGTCGGACTCACAATGCACGGACGGGTAAAACCGCGAAGCCGCGAAGGACGCGAAGACAGACGCGAAGGAATTCGGAGAAAAGTGAAACCGCGGATGGACGCAGATGAACGCAAATTAAGACATGTAGGGTGGGCGTACTCGCCCACCGTCTTCTCGATCATGTTTTGCCGCGAAATCCAGTGGTGGGCGAGTACGCCCACCCTACATGTCTTATCCGTGTGCATCTGTGGCGAAACTACCCCGCACGTCCTCGCGGCTTCGCGGTTATCCGCATCGCGGGGTTCTTCGGTGGCGCGAAGCTTCCTCGGCCCCGTGACCGCACAAACTACGGGTTTTGATGCTCGGCCAGCAGGAACTCGGCGAGGCGCAGGTCGGCTTGCGTGGTGATCTTGAGGTTCCGTTCTTCGCCTTCGACCAACCAGACTTCGCGGCCGGCGAGTTCCAGAAGCTGGGCGTCGTCGGTTACCTGCTCAAGCGGGAGGGGGCAGACGTCATACGCGGCGAGCAGATCGGCCCGGCGCATGACCTGCGGCGTTTGCATGGCCCAGAGCGTGTGCCGCGGGAGCGTGCGCTGCACGCGGGCGGGAAGGGGGCCGTCGGCCTGCTTGACGGTAAGCGGGACGGGCAGGGCGGGAACTGCCGCCCCGCGCTCTTGGGCGGCGGCGAAGGTGCGGTCGATGAGGTCCTGCGAAACCAACGGGCGGGCGGCGTCGTGGATGGCGACCCATTGCACTTGGGCGGGAACCCGCAGCAGGGCCAGGCGAACGCTCTCTGCCCGGCTTGCGCCGCCGGGTGTGAATTCGATCCGCGGATCGAATGCCTCGACGGGTGGAACGGCGGTCTCGCCCGCCTGCACCGGGCTCGTCGCGATGATGACGTGCGAGACGTCCGCGCGCGATAGGAATGCCTCCACCGCCCGCCGAATGACGGTCCGCCCCGCGATCAGTTCCTGAAGTTTGTTCCGCGGCCCTCCGAAGCGGACCGAGCGTCCCGCCGCCGGAAGGATCACGGCCACCTGTTCCATCATCGAGCGCGGTTGTACTGGGAAAGGGTGGAGGTTGCCAGTTGCTGGTTGCTGGTAGCACGGTCATTTGCATTCACCAGCAACTAGCAACCAGCAACCAGCAACTCCAACTTCCCCTCCTTGACACCCTGCAATCTCACTCCGATACTTTCCCGTCCGGAAGGAGCATCCCTAGCGAGGACAAATGACTGTGAAGCGAGCGTTTGGCGCGATGTTGATGGGAACGGCCCTTCTGGGCGGCTGCGGCGAGAATGGGCCGCCGCCGGGGGAGGAACGCGCGCCGATGGCGCTGTCTTCTGCGGGAGGTGGGCAGCAGGTCGCATCCGCCTCATCGCAGCAGCCGGTCGTGGGCGGCGCAGCGCCCGCCACTCCCTTCCCCGCGCCCCCGAGTTCATCCGGCGGTTCCATGGATCAGGCGGTCGCCCGGGTTAACGGCGAGGCGCTGACCACGGAGCAGCTCGTCAAGCCGTTAATGGAATCGCACGGCCTGACGATGCTCATGAACCTGGCGCAGCTCGAACTGGTCAAGCAGGACGCGGCCAAGGCCCACGTGGTGGTTTCCGCGCAGGACGTCGCCGACGAGCGGACGATTACGCTCGACAGGCTCTTCAATGGCACCGAGGCCGAAACGAAATTGCAAGGCCAGCTCGACGACGCTCTGATCCAGAAGAAGGACGTCGAGGCGGCCAAGATCCGTGCCGAGATGGAATCGGACCGTGAGGCGTTTCTCAAGCAGTTCCTTGATAACCAGCACATCACGCAGCGCGAGTACGACATCGTGCTGGAGATCAACGCGTACCTTCGGAAGATCGCGATGCCGCAGGTGGTGGGGAAAATCAACGTCGAAGCGGTGCACAACGCCTTCGGCCAGCTTTACGGCGAGCGGGTAAGGGTCCGGTACATCGAGCTGGGAAACATGCAGGAAGTGGGCGTCGCGAAGGCACGCCTGGCCAAGGGCGACCGCTTCCAGGACGTCGCGAAGGACATGAGCCTGAACCGATTGTCCGCCGAGCAGGGCGGCGAGCTGCCTGCGTTTTCGGCGCAGAGCCAGGTCATTCCGCAGGTCATGAAGGACGTCGCGTTCGGCCTCAAGCCCGGCGAGGTGAGCGACGTGGTGGCATACGGCCAGACGTTCATCCTCATGCAGCAGATCGAAAAATTGGCCCCCACCGCGGTGAAGTTTGAGAACGTGAAGGAGAGCGTCCGCCGGACGCTCAATGAGAAACTCCTGCAGGCGGCCGTCAAGAAGCTGCACGAAGACCTCGCCAATCAATTGCTGGGCAAGACCAAGGCGGGGAATCCGATCCTGGTGATCGAGGACCCGCTGCTCCGTCAGCAATTTGAAGCCAGACAGAGCGAGGAGAAGCGCAATATCGATCGAGCGCAGGAAGAAATGAACAAGGAGCAGCGCCTTCGGGACCGCCTAAAGCCCGGCGGCGCTGCGAAGAACCCGGCGCTGCCGCCGGGACAAGGGACGCCGCCCGCGACGGGCGCCGCACCGGAGGCCGCAACGGCCCCGGCGGGTGAGCGGCCGCCCGCGACGCAGCCGGGGACGGTCGCTTTGCCCGAGCTGCCCAGGCTGTCGTCGGAACCCGATCCGGCCACCCAGCCCCAGCCCGGCAAGTAACCACGCCGCCCCGGCACAATACGTTCGCAGGGGTGAACCATGTGTT
Source organism: Phycisphaerales bacterium (assembly GCA_028288775.1). Classification (GTDB taxonomy): domain Bacteria; phylum Planctomycetota; class Phycisphaerae; order Tepidisphaerales; family Tepidisphaeraceae; genus RYN-428. The sequence goes on from JAQGHP010000454.1 coordinate 16,125, forward strand.
CACCCTCCCCGCAGGCGTACGAACGAGTAAGAGAAGATTAGGAGTAAGAGTAGGATGGCGCGCTGAGCGCACCTGCATGCGCTCCTATCCTGCTCTTACTCCTAATCTTCTCTTACTCGTCTTTTCCTTTACAGGAAGAGCGCCCACGACTAAGCACGGCCATATGTCAGGGTGCTATTTCCCGTTTACCCCGCTACACTCGTTTTACCGAAAATAGTGCAATATGAGCCAACAACCTTTCAAAATCGACGTTTCCTCCCGTATCCAGCGGCTTCCGCCGTACCTGTTTGGTCGCATCAATAAGATGAAGTACGACAAGCGGGTCGCCGGCATCGACATCATCGACCT
>JAQGHP010000698.1 GCA_028288775.1 Phycisphaerales bacterium
CGGCTTCGTCCATCATCCGCAGGCAGAAGTCGATCGTCCCTTCGCCGGCCTTGTAGTGGGCGGGGTTGATCTTCGCCCAGACGAACATGCTGGCGCGGGGCTTTTCGTAGGTCCAGCCGAGCCGGTCTAGTCCCCGGCAGACTTCGTCGCGCCGCTCTTGATAGATCTTGCTCTGCTGCTCGGGCATCTGTTCGCATTCGCGCATCGCGATGATGCTGGCGATCTGCAGCGGCGCGAAGATGCCGTAGTCGTAGTAGCCTTTGATCGTCGCCAGGGCCTTGACCATCTCCGCGTTGCCGGCACAAAAGCCGACGCGCCAGCCGGCCATGTTGTAGCTCTTGGACATCGTCGTGAACTCGACGCCCAGTTCCTTCGCGCCGGGAGTCGACAGAAAGCTCGGGGCCTTGTAGCCGTCGAAATTCACCTCGCCATAGGCGAAGTCGCTGATGATCATCACGCCGCGCCGACGGCACATCTCAATTGCCTTTTCCCAGAAGCCCGGCTCGATGGTCATCGAGGTCGGGTTGTGCGGGTAGTTGAGGATCAGCATCTTGGGCGGCGGATAGAGCCCGTCGATCGTGCGGTCGATGCGGTCGAGGAACGCCTGATCGTTGCCCAACGGAACGCGGATGACATTCGCCCCCGCCATGGCCGGGGCGTAGATGTGGATGGGGAAGGCGGGGTCGCCCACGACGACGGTGTCGCCCGGGCCGAGCATCGCCAGGCACAGGTGGCTAAAGCCTTCCTTACTGCCGATGGTGGCGATGATTTCGGTTTCGGGGTCGAGATCGACGCCGTACTTTTTCTTGTACTTGATCGCCACTTCGCGGCGAAGGCCCGCGACGCCGTTGCTGACGCTGTAGCGATGATTGCGCGGGTCGATCGCGGCTTCCTTCAACTTCTCGACCACGCATTCGGGGCTGGGGTCGGTGGGGTTTCCCATGCCCAGGTCGATGATGTCGATGCCGGCCACCCGCTTGTCGTATTTCATCTTGTTGATGCGACCAAACAAGTACGGCGGAAGGCGCTGGATGCGGGAGGAAACGTCAATTTTGAATGGTTGTTGGCTCATATTGCACTATTTTCGGTAAATGAGTTTAGCGGAGTAAACGGTAAATAGCACCGTGAAACGGTCTTGTGGTGCTTAATCGTGGCGGTGGACATTCTTGCCCCGTGGCGGCGAGCCTTGTGTTCACCCCTACGAAAGAATTGTGCCGGGGCGGCGTGAATGGCTACTTGCCGGGCTGGACTTGCGTGGCCGGGTCGTCCGGCGTCAGCGTGGGCAAGGTGACCGTCCCCGGCCTAGTCGCCGGCGGCCGCTCACCCGCCGGGGCCGTCGCGGCCTCCGGTGCGGCGCCCGTCGCGGGCGGCGTCCCTTGGGCCGTCGCCGGCCTTGTCGCTGCGCCCCTCATGCTGTCACGCAGCCGCTGCTCCTTGTTCATCTCTTCCTGGATCTGGTCGCGCTGGCGCGTCTGCTCTGCCTGTTTGGCCTCGAATTGGTGGCGGAGGAGCGGGTCTTCGATCACCAAAATCGGGTTGCCCGCCTTGGTCTTGCCCAGCGCCTGATTGGCAAGGTCCTCGCGCAGCTTCTTCATCGCCGTCTGGAGCAACTTTTCGTCCAGCGTGCGGCGGACGCTCTCTTTCACGTCCTCGAACTTGACCGCCCGCGGCGCGATCTTTTCAATCTGCTTAATGAGAAGGTACGACGCTTCATACGCGACGACGTCGCTGGTCTCGCCCGGCTTGAGGCTGAAGGCGACGTCTTTGAAGTTCTGCGGAATCTGCTGGCTCTGCGCCGAGAACGGCGGCAGCTCGCCCCCCTGCTCTGCCGACAGCCGGTTGATGCTCATGTCCTTCGCGACGTCCTCAAATTTCTCGCCCGCCGCCAGACGAATCTTCGCCTTGTTCACTTCCTCCATGTTGCGCAATTCGATGTAGCGGACCTTGACAAGCTCGCCGTACATCTGGCCGAAGGCGTTTCGCACCGCTTCGTCGCTGATCTTCCCCTTCACTTGCGGCAGCGCGATCCTGCGGAGGTACGCGTTGATCTGAATGAGGATATCGTACTCGGCGGGGGTAATGTGCTGGTTATCGAGGTATTGCCGGAGCAGGGTTTCCCGGTCGGACTCAATTTCCGCGCGGATTTTCGCGGCCTCGGCGCCCTTATGCTGGATGAGGGCGTCGTCGAGTTTGCCCTGCAGCTTGCTTTCCACATCCGTGCCCGCGAATAAACGGTCGAGTGTGAACTTCCGCTCTTCGGCGACGTCCTGATCGGTGACCTTGACGCCCGCCTTGACGGCATCCTGTTTCACGAGATCCAGTTGCACCAGGTTCAGCAGCATCGTCAGGCCGCGCGATTCGATCAGCGGCTGGATGAGCTGCTCCCGGGTCATGGGCTCCCCGTCAATCCGCGCGATGACCGGGTCCGCCGAGCCCGGCGTAAACCCGGCGCCGCCCGTCCCAGGCGCTACCGACGGTCCATCCACGCCCACCGGCTTGCGGACGCCCGACGACGACAACTCTCCATTCCCGGAAGAGGCCAGCGCCTGCGGCGCGCGATCATCCGCCGACGGCTGGGCCTTTTCGCCGCAACCGCCCAGCAGAGCCGTCCCAATCAACACACAGAACGCCCGTTTTACAACCATGGTGCCTCGCTGAGGATGCTCCTCCCGGACGGGGAAGTATCGGAGTGGGATTGGAGGGTGTCAAGGACGGGAAGTTGTCAGTTATCAGTTGCCAGTTGCCAGTGAAGGAAGCAGATGTGACGAGCCTGCGTTTGCATCTTCACTGGCAACTGGCAACTGATAACTGGCAACTAATTCCCGGCAACTGACAACTGGCAACTGGCAACTATTCTAAGTACAACCGCGCTCGATGATGGAACGGTTTGCGGTGATCCTTCCGGCGGCGGGGCGCTCGGTGCGCTTTGGGGGGACGCGTAATAAGCTCCAGGAGATGCTGAAGGGACGTACGGTTATTCGCCGGGCGGTCGAGGCGTTTTTGTCGCGCGACGACGTCGCTTGTGTCGTCATTGC